>JBICIB010000999.1:0-7855 GCA_043101415.1 Planctomycetota bacterium JB042
GCCCTCGCGGAGCCGCTGGCGATCCAGGGCATCGACGTGGGAACCGGTCTGAAGGACTGAGGGAGCCTCGCGGCCCTCGCCGGGGGCCGCGGCGCACCTCTCCGTCGATCGGTCGCGCCCGGCGGTCCCGGCGGGGGCCGGGCGGGGCAGGGCAAGCGCGTCGAGTCGCCCCCGCCCTTCGCCGACCGAGGGTCAGACCACGAACTCGCGCTCGGCGCTCCCCCGTCCGTGGTCGGAAGACCCCTCCTCGAGCCTCTCGAGCAGGTCGTTCAGCTCCTCTTTCGAGGTCGCCTTGAACGAGATCGTCCCCCCCCGTCGCCCCGCCTCGACCCGGACCAGGACGCCCCACCGGGCCCGCAGCCGGTCCTCCAGATCGGTCAGGAGCGGCCGGCGGCGATGCTTCGGGCGGCTCCCCCCCTTCTCCGACGTCGGTTCGTCCTCTTCGGCGGCGCCCCCGTCGAGGATGTCCCGGACCACGCGCTCGGTCTGACGGACCGAGAGCCCCTCGTCGAGCACCTTCCGAACGAACGCGTCGAAGCGGGAGCTCTGGACCAGGGGGAGCATCGCCCGGGCGTGCCCCGCGGACAATGTTCCACGTGAAACCTCGTCGAGCGCCGAGTCGGGGAGGTCGAGGAGCCGGAGGGCGTTGGTGACCGTCGAGCGGTTCTTCCCCACCCTCTTCGCGACCTCCTCGTGCGTCAATCCGAACTCGTCCAGGAGCTGGCGGTACGCCCGGGCCTCTTCGATCGCGTTCAGGTCGCTTCGCTGGACGTTCTCGACCAGCGCCTGCACCAACCGTTGATCCTCCTCGGCCGTTCGGATCAACGCGGGGATCCGGTTCATCCCCAGGCGTTGGCACGCCCGGAAGCGCCGCTCCCCGGCGATGATCTCGAACCCCTCCGCGACCCGCCGCACCACGATCGGCTGGAGCAGGCCGTCCTGCTCGATCGAAGCACGCAGCTCCTCCAGAGCACCCTCGTCGAACTCCCGACGGGGCTGGCTCGGGTTCGGTTTCACCGACTCGAGCGGAATCGACTGGGTGGTCTGCGTCGCCGCCTGCGCCGCCTCCTGAACCCCACCCTTCCCGAGCAAAGCCTCGAGACCACGACTCAGACGACGTTCCATGAGAGTCCCTCCGTCGACGAGAGTACGGAAGCGAGGCGGAGGAGAGCAAGAGAGAGCAGGAGAGAGCAAGGGAGAGCAGGGGAGAGGCCGCTGGCGCGGAGAACCGACGCCGGTGCCGGCGCCCCGCGTCAGAGCCTTCTCCCTCCGGTCCCTACGGCGTGACCTCGAGAGGTTGGCGCCCCGCCTCGCGAGCCCCCATCCGAGTGCTCGGGAGAGCCCATGTTCGCCTGGACTGGCGCGGGCACCCGCCGACCGCGTCAGCGGCCTCTCCCCTGCTCTCCCCTGCTCTCCCTTGCTCTCCCTTGCTCTCCCCTCACACTCCGAAGCGGAGGCGCTCGCCGAGGATGGACGGGAGGCCGGCGGCGAGGATCGCCTCCACGACCGGCTCGTAGTCGTACGGGACCCGCCGGATCTCGAGGGTCCGACGGCGCTCGTCGAACAGGACCCAGGAGGCTCGGGCGTCCTCGTCCCGCGGCTGACCGACCGAGCCGACGTTCACGAGGGCCCGGTCGACGTCCGAGAGGTCGACCCGGCGCTCGCTGGAGACCCCCACCCGGTCGCCGGAGAGCGCGAACGTCATCGGGACGTGCGTGTGTCCGAAGACGACCAGGAAGCGCTCCTGGTCGAGCAGGAGGTCTCGCGCATGCTCGAGGGACTGGAGGTAGAGGAACTCCTCGGGCTCGTCGTGGGTCGCGTGGACCGCCGAGACCGCGCCGTCCGCCCAGGTCATCGGGAGAGCCGCGAGGTATCTCCGGTCGTCCTCCGAGAGGCGGGAGGCGGTCCAGTCGACCGCGGCCCGGGCGAACGGATTGAAGTCCGAGGTGTCGAGGCGGCCGATCGCCGCGAGATCGTGGTTCCCGACCACGACCGGGCAGCCGAGCGCGCGCACCCGCTCGACGACCTCCCGCGGGTGGGGGCCGTAGCCGACGAGGTCTCCCAGGCAGAGGTGACGGTCGACCCCCACCCGAGCGATGTCCTCCAGCACCGCGTCGAGCGCGGGCCGGTTCGCGTGGACGTCGCTGAAGATCCCCCAGCGCCTACCGGAGCGCCTCACCGGAGGTACGCGAGCGAGTCCGGCAGGGACTCCATCCCACCCTCTCCGAGCCCGGACTCGAACAACGCCTTCAGGTCGCCGAGCGGCCGCTCGTCCCCCTGGAAGCCGACCGAGCGAGCGTCGGGGGCCTGCCCGACCGCCATGATCATCTCCATGATCGAGCCGGCGCTGCACCGCTCCTCGCCGATCGACATCTCGACGTGGGTGCCGTGGTGCTGGACGACCTTGACGATGAGCGAGATGGGGCGGGCATGGAGCGTCTCGCCGTCCGGGATCGGGAGTTCCACCTCGCACACCTTCACGAACGACCGCAAGGTCTCTCGTGCAAAAGCCTTGCCCTCAACGAGGATCGAGCAGGCGGAGCGGAAGGCGTAGCCGACGGCCCGTTCGAGGACGAGGCGCTTGTCGATGAGCCGGGCGACCCGCTCCTTCACACCCTCCAGCCGGACGTCGTTCTCGTGCCGGACGTAGAAGTGGACGAGCTCGGTCCCCATCTCGAGGAGGTGGAGCGCGAGGGAGGCGTGCCCACGAAGCCCCCGGAGCGCGTCGTTCGCCTTCTCGGCGGCCGTCCCCGCGATGTAGGTGTCGTACCGCGACTGCAGGCTGTGCACCCTCGCCTCGTAGTCGCGCGACCGCTCCTCGTCGAGTTGCTTCAGCACGAACGCCCGGAGCTCCGCTTCGGTCCTCGGGGCGGCGTCGGCGACCCAGGCGAACGAGTCGGCGACGTCGAGGTACGCGGTCGCGACCTCGGCGATCCGGGCGTCCTCCTCCACCACGACCTCGCCGTCGATGTCGTGGGGGAGCAGGCGGCGCGTTCCCTCCTCGGCCACGGTCGCGTCGGAACGCACCCCGGTCGGGATCGTCACCCGCCGGGCGGTCAGCTCCTCGTGGATCGCGCGAACGAGCGCGAGGATCGAACCGTCGAGGAATCCCTCGGTCCGGTCCGTCTCCTCGCGGAACGCCTTCAGCCAATCCGGCGACAGACAGGTGACGTAGCGGGAAAGGCGGTAGCCGAGGTGCTTCAGGGCGACGGCGACCTTTCCGAACCCCCGGAGACAGGCGATCAGCTCGACCAGCTGCGCGAACGAGCGATTGTGACGCGCCCCGAAGTCGTCGAGGAACGTCTCGATCTCGTGCGCGCGCGCGACGAGCTCGCTGTAGTGACGCTTGAACCAGCTTCTCGGCTCCTTCTGGAGGAGCAGGTTCGTGAACTCGAGGAACGTCGACGCCTGCTCGACGAAGAGCCGGCGGAACTCGTCCTCCGAGATGATCGACTCCTGACCCGCCTGCGGCATCTCTCTCCTCGCGACCCTCTCCCATCTCCGGCGAACGGGATTCGCGCCGGACGCGGGGCTATCATAAGCCGCCGTCCAGGGCCGGACCCCTCCTCGCGATCGATTCAAGGTCGCCTCGAACTCTGGCCGATGGTGCCCGTCGCAGGTCGAAGGTCCTTTTCCAGCCCGGAGGATCGAGCCATCGCCACGGAAGTCCTCGAGACCTACCTCAAGGAGATCAACCAGGTCCCCTTGTTGACCGCGGATCAGGAGAAGGAGCTGGCGCGTGCCATTCGCACGGGTCACCTCGAAGCGCGTGAGCACATGATCCGCGCGAACCTGCGGCTGGTGGTGTCGATCGCCAAGCATTATTCCAACCGCGGCCTCGCCCTCCTCGACCTGATCGAGGAAGGGAACGTCGGCCTCCTGAAGGCGGTCGAACGGTTCGATCCGGATCAGGACTGCCGGTTCTCCACGTACGCGACCTGGTGGATCCGACAGTCGATCCGACGCGCGCTCATCAACACCGGCAAGACGGTCCGCATCCCGTCGTACATGGTCGAGCTGATCGGCAAGTGGAAGAAGGCGACCCTCGAGCTCCAGGAGCGTCACGGCCGGACCCCGAGCGAGGGGGAGCTCGCGGCCGAACTCGGCATGCGCCCGGAAGGGGTGCGGGCCGTCGAGCGCGCCGAGCGGACGACGAGCGCCACCTGCCACTCGTTCCACTCGGAGGAGTCGGCGGGTCTGACCGAGACGATCGAGGACGAACGGGTCACCCCGCCCGACGAAATCGTCCTCAACCAGGCCGAATTGAACAAGATACGAGAGCTCCTCGACGGGATCGACGAGCGCGAGCGGGAGATCCTGCGCCTTCGGTTCGGCCTCGACACGGGCGAGCCGATGACGCTGAAGGAGATCGGCGTCCGGATGAGCCTGACGCGCGAGCGCGTCCGCCAGGTCCAGAACGAAGCGCTCCGGAAGCTGAACGCGATCCTCTCGCACGGCGCGGAGGCGGCGGTCTGATCCCGGCGGACGCCGAGATCCGCTCCGTCTACGTCCACAGCCCGTTCTGCGCCCGTCGCTGTCCGTACTGCGATTTCGCGATCGCGCTCCTCGGCGGCGGCGTCCCCCCGGAGCGGTACGTCCGCGCGCTCGAGCTCGAACTCGCCCTCCGTGGCGAGGGCCTCCGACCGAAGACGCTCTTCGTCGGCGGCGGGACCCCGACCGCCCTGCCGGCTCCGCTGCTCGGCCGCTTCCTCGACCTCCTCTCCGGTGCGCTCGACCTCTCGCGGCTGGTCGAGTGGAGCCTCGAGGCGAACCCGGAGGATCTCGTCGGAGTCGACGGCGCGGCGCGGGTGGACGAACTCGCGCGGGCCGGCGTCGATCGGGTCAGCCTCGGCGCCCAGTCGTTCGATCCCGACACGCTCGCCACGCTCGGCCGCGCGCACGACGCCGAGGCGATCGCGGGGGCCGTGCGGCGACTCCGGGCGGCCGGGGTCTCGGCCGTTTCGATCGACCTGATCTTCGGCGCGCCCGGCCAGACCCTCGACCGGCTCGACCGGGACGTCGACGCGCTCCTCGAGCTCGCCCCCGAACACGTCTCGACGTACGGGCTGACGTACGAGCCGGGGACCGATCTGACGCGCGCCCGGGACCGGGGGGAGGTCGACGCCGCCCCCGAGGAGCACGAACTCGCGCTCTACCGACGGCTCCGCGACCGGCTGGTCGAGGCCGGCTACGCGCACTACGAGGTCTCGAACTTCGCCCGCCCCGGCGCTCGCTGCCGGCACAACCTCGCCTACTGGCGGAACCGACCTCACGCCGCCTTCGGGCCGGGCGCCGCGGGGTTCGCCGGCGGCGAGCGGCGCCGGAACGTCCGGGGGACGGCGGCGTGGTGCGCGAGGCTCGAACGGGGCGAGGACCCGGTGGGGGAGGTCGAACGCCTCCCGCCCGAGCGAGCGTTGCGCGAGAGCGTGATGGTCGGGCTGCGCCTCCGGCGCGGCGTCCGCCTCGATCACCTGGCCCGTCGTCACGGCTCGCTCGCCGGCCTCGACCTCGCGGCCGTCGAGCGCCTCCGCCGGGACGGCCTGCTCGATCCGGACCCGGAGCGGCTCCGTCTCTCCGACCGCGGGCTCGAGGTCGCGGACTGGGTGACCGCCGCCCTCCTCTGACCGCCCCCCCTCCGAGCGACCGCCGGGGGAAGGAATCTCTTCGCTTCGCGACCGCCGACATGAAACGATGGGGCCGCTCGCGCCGGCCGCTCGAACGTCGCGTCTCGGATGATCCTGGTCGTCGACAACTACGACTCGTTCACCTTCAACCTGGTCCAGCTTCTCGGACGTCTCGGAGCCGAGCCGGTCGTGCGCCGGAACGACGCCCTCTCGGCGAGCGACGCCCTCGCGCTCGAGCCGGCGGCGATCGTGCTCTCCCCGGGGCCGGGCCGGCCGACGGACGCCGGCATCTCGCTGGAACTCGTGCGCCGAGCGCGGAACCGGATCCCGCTCCTCGGCATCTGTCTCGGGCACCAGTGCCTCGCCGAGGCGTGGGGCGGCCGGACGGTGCACGCCCGCTCACCGATGCACGGCAAGACCTCGCAGGTCCATCACGACGGGACGAACCTCTTCTCGGGTCTTCCTTCCCCTCTCACGGTCGCCCGCTACCACTCCCTGCAGGTCGACGAGGCCTCGCTCCCGTCGGAGCTGCGAGCCCACGCGAAGGCGGAAGATGGGACGATCATGGGGGTCGTCGACGAGGCGGGCCGACAGGTCGGCCTGCAGTTCCATCCCGAGTCCTTCCTCACTCCCGAGGGGGAGGCCATGCTCTCGAATTTCCTTCAATGGGGTGATGTCCGGTGTCCAACTTCGCCGACCGTGTGATCCGGGCGACCGCCCGACTGTCGAGCCCGATCGTCGCGGGGCTCGACCCGCGCCCGGGCCTCCTGTCGACCGCCGAGGAGGAGGCGACCCACGGCTCGTTCCGGGCTCGGGCGAGGGCGTACGAGGAGTGGGGGATGCGCGTCCTCGACGGCCTGGTCGACGTCGTCCCGGCGGTGAAGATCCAGATCGCGTTCTACGAGTGCCTCGGGCTCCCCGGCGTCCGCGCCTACGCGCGGACCGTGCGCGCGGCCCGGGAGCGGGGGCTCCTCGTGATCGGGGACGTGAAGCGCGGCGACATCGGCACGACCGCGGAAGCGTACGCCGAGGCGCACCTCGACGCGCCGGCGCGCTCGATCGGCGCGGACGTCGACGCCGTCACGCTGAACCCGTACCTCGGCCGCGATGCGCTCGACCCGTTCCTGGCGCGGTGCCGGGACGACGGGCGGGGCGCGTTCGCGCTGGTCCGGACCTCGAACCCGAGCGCGCCGCAGGTCCAGGACCTGGTCGCCGACGGGCGGCCGGTGCACGAACACGTCGCCGCGCTGGTCGACGGGTGGGGGGCCGAGCTGCGCGGCGAGGAGGGGTACTCGTCCCTCGGCGCGGTGGTCGGCGCGACGTACCCGCGGGAGCTCCTCGAGCTGCGCGAGCGCCACCCTCACCTGCTGGTCCTCGTGCCGGGGTACGGCGCCCAGGGCGGGACCGCCGAGGACGTGGCGCGGGCCCTCGACGACCGGGGCGCGGGACTGCTGGTCGCGTCGTCCCGGGGGATCCTCCGCGCCTACCGCGAGTCCGCCGACGCCGGGCGCGACCCGACCGAGGGGATCCGCGCCGCCGCCCGCGGAATGCGCGACGACATCCGCGCGGCGTTCGAGGCGTCGCGCGCGTGATCCGGCGCGCGACACCGTTCGAGGCCGGGACCCTCCTGGCGCGGTACGCGGCCGGGGACCCGGCGCTCGCCGGTCGGCTCGGAGGCGACCCGCGCGACGAGGAGGCGTACGTCGCCGCGGCGCGCGCCCGCGCGGAGCAGCCGGTCCCGCGCGCCGCGCTCGTCGACGCGCTCCTCCCGCACCACGAACGGCTCGGCGCCGACCCGGCGACGCTCGACGCGGTCCGGGCGCTCGGCGACGACGGCACCCTCGTCGTCGCGACCGGGCAGCAGCCGGGCCTCCTGACCGGACCGCTCTACACGATCTGGAAGGCGGCGACCGCGATCGCGCTCGCCCGGACGCTCGAGGCGCGTCTCCGGCGGCGGGTCGTGCCGGTCTTCTGGGTCGCCTCGGACGACCACGACCTCGGCGAGATCGAGGGGTGCCACGTGCTCGACGCCGACGGCGAGGTCCGTCGGTTCCGCGTCCCGCTCGGCGACGTCGCCGCGCCGTCGTCCGACCTCGCCGTGCCGACCGAGGCGGCCGAGGTGTTCGAGGCGTTCCTCGCCGCCTCGCCCCCGGGCCCGCACGACGACGCGCTCCGGGACCTCGCGGCCCCGCGGCCGGGAGAGCGGTGGCCGGACTGGTTCTCCCGGGTCC
>JBICIB010001000.1:0-16609 GCA_043101415.1 Planctomycetota bacterium JB042
TGCGGCGCGGAACTCGAGTACACGGGGCTCCACGACGCCGAGGCCCCTCGGATCGCGGGCGTCGCGTCTCGCGGCCGGTGCATCCGCGTCCACGCGTCGCGAGGCAGCGCGCGATCGAGGGACGCGATCGTCGAGACCCTGAGCCGCCACAACGTCGTCCCCGAACCGATCCGCCCCGAGGACGACCGGATCGACGTCCTGATCGGGACCGAGGAGGTGCCGGACGCCGAGGGGGTCCTCGCGGACATCCGCCGCCGCCTCGACGGAGTCGCCGAGGTCTCCGGTTCGCTCGCCTCGGTCTCGGTGGTCGCGTCGAACGACGGAGATCGGGACGAGCTCGCCGACCGGGTCGACGACGTGCTGCGGCGCGCGGGGGCCGACACGTTCTCGCGGCACGACCGTCCGCTGTCGATCACCCGCTCGGTCGCCGCGGAGCACCGGCTGCCGGCGATCCTCGCGCTGCACGAAGCCCTCGTCGAGTCGCACGCCGCGGTGGCCGCGGCCCGCTGAGGACGCCGGAGGAGACGATGAGCAGAGAGACGACCGAGACTCCCCGCGCCACGGCCGAGCGCACGCGGACCCGGGGGCCGACTCCCGACGTCCGCTTCCGGAAGCCGAGCCTTCGGGACGGGGCGGCGGTCTGGGAGCTCGCCCTCGCTTCGCGGGTGCTCGACCCGAACTCGCCGTACGCGTACCTGATGTGGTGCGACCACTTCTCCGACGCGAGCGTGGTGGCCGAGGTCGACGGCGCGCCGGCCGGCTTCGTCTGCGGCCTTCGCCCCCCGCGCGCGCCGGACGTCCTGTTCGTCTGGCAGGTCGCGGTCTCCGACGAGCATCGAGGCGCCGGGATCGCCGGACGCATGCTCGACGAGCTGATCGAGCGAGAAGGCGACGTCCGGTACGTCGAGGCGACCGTGACCCCTTCGAACGAGCCGTCGTCGCGGCTGTTCCGGGCGCTCGCCCGCCGCCGCGGCGTGGCGTGCGAGGAGAGCCCGTACCTGACCGCCGACGACTTCCCCGCGGGAGCGACGCACGAGCCGGAGCACCGGTTCCGCATCGGCCCGCTCCCCGCCGACCGAACCCGAAGCCCCGAGGACGACCGATGAAGACCTTCCGCGAACACGAATCCGAAGTCCGCAGCTACATCCGTTCGTTCCCCACGGTCTTCGCGAAGGCGCGCGGGCACGAGCTCGTCGACGAGGACGGCGCGCGCTACATCGACTTCTTCGCCGGCGCCGGCGCCCTGAACTACGGACACAACGACCCGCGGCTGAAGAGGCGACTGCTCGAGTACCTCGGCGAGGACGGGATCACCCACTCCCTCGACATGGCGACGACCGCCAAGCGGACGTTGATCGAGCGGTTCCGAGAGGTGGTCCTCGAGCCGCGCGGGCTCGCGTACAAGTTCCTCTTCCCGGGACCGACGGGGACCAACGCCGTGGAGACGGCGTTGACGCGCGCGCGCAAGGCGACCGGGCGCCGCGCCGTCTACGGCTTCGAGGGAGGGTTCCACGGGATGACCCTCGGGTCGCTCTCGATCACGTCGAACCCGATGAAGCGCGCGGGCGCGGGCCTGCCGCTCCGCCACGCCGAGTTGATGCCGTTCGACGGCCAGACGAGGGACGGCCTCGACTCGATCGCGTACCTCGCCGCCGACCTGGAGTCGCGCGAGCCGGACGACCGGCCGGCCGCGGTGGTGCTGGAGACGGTCCAGTGCGAGGGCGGCGTGAACGTCGCGCGGGACGAGTGGCTCCGCGAAGTCGCGGCGCTGTGCGAGCGGCACGGCGTGCTGCTGGTCGTCGACGACATCCAGGCCGGGTGCGGACGGACCGGGACCTTCTTCAGCTTCGAGCGCTCCGGGATCCGGCCGGACATCGTCTGTCTGTCGAAGTCCCTGAGCGGCCTCGGGCTCCCGATGGCGCTCGTCCTCCTGCGCGAGGAGCTCGACGTCTTCTCCCCGGGCGAGCACAACGGGACCTTCCGCGGGCACAACCCGGCGTTCGTGACGGCGACCGCGGCGCTCGGCTACTGGGAGGACGACGACCTTCACGACGACGTGGGGCGCCGGGCGCGGCTGCTCCGCGAGCGGCTGGAGCGGATGGCGGAGGACCATGTCGGCGCGAAGGCGACGGTGCGTGGCCGCGGTCTGGTGCAGGGGCTGGCGATGGACGTGCCCGGGCTGGCGTCGGCGGTCGCCCGGGAGTGTTTCGAGCGCGGGCTGGTGATCGAGACCGCCGGCCGCGAGGACGAGGTCCTGAAGTTCCTCCCGCCGCTCACCATCGAGGACGACGCGCTGCGCCGGGGCCTCGACGTCGTCGAGGAGGCGCTCGAGCGGGCGCTCGAGAAGGCCGGCGTCGAAGTCGCCGGCGTCGCCTGACCCGAACCCCCCGGAGGCCCGACCGATGATCATCCGCAGACTGAACGAGCTGGACGGCACCGACCGCGAGGTCCGGGACGAGAACTGGAGCAGCCGCCGGCTCCTCCTGGCGGAGGACGGCATGGGCTTCTCCATGCACGACACGATCCTCCACGCGGGGACCGCGACGAAGATGTGGTACCGCAATCACGTCGAGGCGGTCTACTGCGTCGAGGGGGAGGGGGAGATCGAGGACCTCGACGCCGGGGTGACGCACCCGATCGCGCCCGGCACGCTGTACGCCCTCGACGAGAACGACCGGCACGTCCTGCGGGCGAAGACCCGGCTGCGCATGATCTGCGTCTTCAATCCGGCGCTCCTGGGGCCCGAGACGCACGACGAGGACGGCGCGTACCCGCTGCTCACGGAGGTGGGGGACGCGCGATGACGACCGTCCACGACCGAACGGCGATCCGCCCGTCCGTCGCGGCGGGCACGGACGACCTGATCCTCGACGAGGCCCCGCGGGCGACCCTGGCGGCGGTGCAGCTCCCGACCGATCTGACCCTCGACGCGGAGGGGCCGGCGCTCATGGCGCGGCTGCCGGGGGTGCGTCTCCGCCTGCAGAAGGTCGCGCTCGACGGGGAGACGCTCGATCCGGCGACCTACTCCACCGGGGCGGGGAGGATCGCGCGCGCGGCGGCCACGCTGCGGCCGGCGGGGTCGGTCGACGCGCTCGGTCTGGCGTGCACGTCGCTGGCGTTCGCGCTGGGACGGGACCGGGTGCGGGAGGAGCTTCTGTCGGCGCACGCGGACGCCGCCGTCACCGACATGGCGACCGCGGTCCTGGCGGCGCTGGAGCACGTCGGCGCGCGGAGGGTCGCGCTGCTCACGCCGTACCTCGACGAACTGCACCGCATGAACCTCGACCTGCTCGCCGGCGAGGGGGTCGAGGTCGTGTCGCACGCGAACCTCGGGCTCGCCACCGATCGGGAGATCACCGCGATCGCCCCGGCGTCGATCCGTGATCGGGCGCTCGCGGTCGACCGGGAGGACGCGGACGCGGTGGTCCTCGGATGCAGCGCCTTCCGGGCGTGCGCGCCGGGGTTCCTCGACGCCCTCGAGGAGAGGCTCGGGAAGCCGGTGATCGGCTCGCAGCAGGCGTTCCTCTGGCACCTGCTCCGCCTGGCCGGGGTCGACGACCGCGTCGGGGGATACGGCCGGCTCTTCTCTCGCGAGCCCGTCGCGAGGAGTCGGCCGGCGACCGTTGCCGTCCGATCCGCCGCGTCGGCGCCGGACCTCTACCCGAGCCGGGTCGAGGCGCCGGGGCTGGTCGACCGGCAGGACCCGGTCGTCGACGGCGCCCGGCGGTACGACGGACCGCTCGACGAGGCCCGGCTCGACCGGTTCGACCGCCGCGGCGTCGTGACCCTGCGCCAGGTCTTCTCGCCGGAGGAGGTGGCGTGGCTGAAGGAGAACGTCGACCGCCTCCGACGCGAGTACGAGGGGATGACGTACGACGAGCTCGACCAGAAGACGGACATGCGCGTGATCACCGAGCGCGGCGGTTCTCTGGTGAGCGGTGACGAGGAGAGCCCGACGCTGAAGAGCATCTGGCAGATCCACCTCCCGGCGGAGCACGCGCCGCACATGCGGTTCGCCGCGGAGCTGTCGCGCCGGACGGTCTGCGACTCGCGCCTCGTCGACGCCGCCCGCCAGATCCTCGGCGAGGAGGTGTACGTCCACCAGAGCCGGATCAACTACCAGGCGGGGTGGAACGAGCGCAATCAGGGGGGGAGCGGCTTCCTCTGGCACCAGGACTTCGAGCAGTGGCACTGCGAGGACGGCATGCCGCGGATGCGCGCGGTCTCGATGGCGGTGCTCCTCGAGCGCGCCGTGCCGGCGAACGGAGCCCTCATGGTGATGCCCGGCTCGCACCGGAAGCTGGTGCAGGCGTACGGCGATCCGGACGAGGCGGATCGATACACGCAGGGCGCCTTGTCGCGCGGGCCGACGATGCCCGCGGCGTTGCTCCGCGAGGCGGCCGACCGGCACGGCATCGAGCACTGCCGGGGCGAGCCGGGCGACGTCGTGCTGTTCGACTGCAACACGATCCACGGCAGCCACACGAACATCTCGCCGTGGGGGCGCTGCATGTTCTTCGCGGTCTACAACGCGGTCTCGAACGTCCCGGCGGAGCGTCCGTACGCGGCGCCCTCGCCGCGCCCCGAGCACATCGGCAGCCACGACCCGCGGTGGGCGGGCGTCCCCCTGCCGTCCCTGGCGCAGGCGCTGACCCGGCCGTGAACCCGACCCCGCCGTCCACCGTCTCGACGCGTCCCGCCGGACGGCGTCCGTCACTTCGCGAAGGCGAGGTCGCGGAGGGCGAGCGCGATCGGCGGGAAGAGGATCACCAGGAGCGCCGAGAGGAGCAGGATCAGGATGAACGGCGGGGTGGCGCGAACGACCTCGAGGTAGGGGCGCCGGAAGATCGCGATCGCCGTGAAGATGTCGCAGCCGAACGGGGGCGTCGCCGACCCGATCGCGACCTGCATGGTGACGACGGTTCCGACCAGCACCGGGTCGACGCCCGCCGCGGCCGCGGCCGGGGCGAAGATCGGGGTGAGGATCAGGATCACCACGATCGGGTCGACGAACATGCACCCGACGAAGTAGGCGGCCGCGATCGAGAGGAGCACGCGGAGGCGGCTCGAGTCGGCGTCGAGGGCGAAGACGTCCTCGACCAGGACCCGCGGCAGCTCGGCGTACGAGAGGACCCAGGAGAACGCCTGCCCCGCGCCGACGAGGACGAAGACGACCGCGGTGACGAGCGCCGTCGAGCGGGCGATCTCGGGGAGCTTCCGGAGCGCGAGCTCCCGGAAGACGACGATCTCGAGGAACGCCGCGTACAGCACGCTGACCGCCGCCGCCTCGGTCGGACTGAACGCTCCGGTGTAGATGCCGCCGATGACGATCACCGGGAAGCCGAGCGGCAGCAGCACGCGCCGGAGCGAGCGTCGTCGCTCCGTCCGGGTCGCGGCCGGACGGGGGGGCACGCCGAGCCGCGCCGAGGCGACGACGCAATAGGCGCAGATCAGGGTGAGCGCGAGGACGCCCGGCCCGATTCCGGCGATGAACAGCTCGCCGATCGACGTGCCGGACACGACGCCGTAGACGATCATCCCGATGCTCGGCGGGATCAGGAGCGCGAGGTCGCTCGCGTTGATGATGAGGGCGATCGAGAACGGGTCGGAGTAGCCCGCGCGGAGGAGCCGCGGGCGGAGCGGCCCGCCGATCGCGACGACGGTCGCCTGGGTCGATCCGGAGATCGCGCCGAACAGGGTGCAGGTGATCGCGCTGGTCACCGGCAGGCCGCCCCGGCGGTGGCCGACGAACGCCATCACGAAGTCGAGCAGCCGCGTCGCCGCCTGACCGCGGGTCATGATCTCCGCCGCGAGGATGAACATCGGGACCGCGATCAGCGCGGCCGGTTGGATCCCGGTGATCCACTGCTGGATCAGGATCTCCGGGGAGGCGAAGCGGAACGCGTCGAAGCAGAGGATCGCGGTCGCCGCCGCCGCGAGGAGCGGCACCTTCATCGGGAAGCCGAGCAGCAGCAGCCCCACCATGATCGACAGGAGAGTGACCGCGAGCGTCGTCACGGGGGCTCAGCTCCCTCCGTCGGCGGTGTCGTCGGTCTCGGGGGCGGCGTCGTACCGGTCGACGCGATCGAACGAGAGGTACACCTCGGGGTGCGTGAGGTTGCGCACGAGCGTGAGGACGTACTGCAGTCCGCCGAGCGCGAGGCCGAGGGGGACCACCAGGTAGACGGTCGACAACGGCAGGCCGAGGACCGGCGAGACGCGCTGGATCCCTCGCACGTACGTCAGCGCGTACGCCGCGAGCCCGAACAGCAGCGCGGCGGTCACGGCGCAGATCAGGATCGTCACCGCCTTGCGGGCTCGCCGGCCGAGCTGGTCGTAGAGCGCGGTCATGCGGATGTGCCGGCCCTCGCTCGCCGCGTATCCGATGCCGACGAAGCAGACGACGACGATCAGGAACTCGTTCAGCTCCTCCGCCGCGGCGAGGTTGCGGTCGAGGAGGTTGCGCGCGAAGACGTTCGCGATCGTGATCAGCGCCATGGCGATCACGGAGGTCGCCAGGACGACCGCTTCGATCTTGTGGATCAGCAGGAAGAGGCGCCGCACCCCCGGAGCCTAGGGCCCCGCCCCGGAAGTTCGCGCGCATTCTCGCGCGCGGCGGCCTCCGGCGTGCGCCGTGGACCGGGACGCCGCGCGACCCGCCGCCGGCGCGCGGACGGACGATCGACGCGGAACGTGAGGGACGCGCGGCGTCGGCCCGCGCCCGAGACGACGAGGAGACGAACGATGGCCGGGACGAGCCGGGAGCAGACGACGAGGCGGCCGCGACCGCCGAGGAGCGGCGCGCGGGGCCTGGTCGCCGCGGCGGTGGCGGCGCTGACCGCGCTCGCGACCGGATGCGGGGACGGCGGCGCCGGCGGTCCGTCGCCGGAGGTGTGGCGGTTCGCGATCGAGGAGACCGCGGGGTCGGTGCAGGACGAGGTCGCGCGCGAGTTCGCGCGCCGCGTCGCCGAGCGGACCGGCGGCGCGGTCGAGGTGAAGGTCTACCCGTACGGCACTCTCGGCACGAGCGACGACCTGGCGGAGCAGGCGGCGATGGGGTCGCTCCAGTTCGCGATGGCGTCCCCGGGGCACCTCGGCAAGGTCATCCCGGAGGTCCAGGTCTTCCTGCTCCACTTCCTCTTCTCGGACGACGACGAGGTGAATCGGCGCGCGCTGGCGGACCCGGCGCTGGCCGCGCGCCTGGAGCCGCTCTACGAGGAGCGCGGGCTCCGGCTCCTCTCCGTCCTGTTCGAGGGGTGGATGGTCTGGACGACCCGCAAGGAGGTGCGCCGTCCCTCGGACTTCGAGGGGGTCAAGATCCGGACGATGACCTCGCCGCTGCTGCTCGAGGCGTATCGGGCGTACGGGGCGAGCCCGCAGTCGATGCCGTACGCCGAGGTGTACGGCGGGCTCCAGCTCAACATGATCGACGCGCAGGTGAACCCGGTCTTCGCGATCGAGGAGATGAGCTTCTACGAGGTGACGTCGCACCTCGTCTTCGCGAAGCCCGCCCCGTTCGTCACGACCGTGGTCGCCCACCCGGGCTTCCTCGACGGGTTGTCGGAGGAGCGGCGCGCGATGGTGCGCGAGGTCACGGCCGAGCTGGAACCGTACGCCTTCGAGGTCCAGCGCGAGTTCAACCGGGCGCGTCTCGAGGAGATGCTCGAGCGGAAGCCCGAGCTCGAGGTGGTCGAACTCACCGAGGCGGAGCGGGACGCCTTCCGCGAGAGGAGCATCCCGGTCCGGGACTCGTTCGTGGAGACGGCCGGGGCGTCGGGTCGCGCGGTGCTCGACGAGGTCCTGGCCGCGGTGAGGCGCGCCGAGGAGGCCGTGGCGACGGAGGCGACCGAGGCGAGGTGACCCTCGCCGTCAGCCCGCGGCCGGAGGGGGCGTCGTGGCCTCCGGGGCCTCGCCGGACCCCGCCTCGTCGAGCGGGGTGGCCGAGTCGTCCGGCGGCGGGCCCGACGGTCCGTCGAGGGCGCCCGACCAGCGGGCGACGACCGCGGTCGCCACCGAGTCGCTCCAGAGGTTGATGCTCGTGCGGCACATGTCGAGGATCCGGTCGACGGCGAGGATCAGCCCGACGTGTTCCACCGGAAGGCCGACGGCCTGGAGGACGACGACCATCATCACCGTCCCCGCGTGCGGGATGCCGGCGGCGCCGATCGACGCGAGGAGCGCGGTGAGGGCGACGACGACCTGCTGCGCCGCGTCGAGGTCGTTGCCGAGGGCCTGCGCGATGAAGAGGACCGCGACCGCCTCGTAGAGCGCCGTGCCGTCCATGTTGATCGTCGCGCCGAGCGGCAGGACGAACGAGCTGACCCGGTTCGGGATGCGGGCCCGCTGCTCGGCGCAGGTGATCGTGAGCGGCAGGGTCCCGGAGCTGCTGGCGGTCGAGAAGGCGGTCAGCAACGCCGGCGACATCTGCTGGAAGAACTCGTGCGGTCGTCGCTTCGCGAAGAAGATCAGGATCAGCGGGAGCGTCACGAACGCGTGGACGGCGAGCGCCAGCAGCACCGTGATCATGTACTGCCCGAGCGCGACGAAGACGTGGAGCCCCTTCCCCGCCGCCGCGTAGAGCATGAACCCGAGCACGCCGATCGGCGCGAGGCGGATGATGAACATCGTCATCCGCATCATCACCTCGAACCCCGCGGCGAAGACCTCCGTCAGGACCTTCCCGTGTCTCCCTCCGGCCCGCAGGATGAAGACGCCGAGCAGGAGCGCGAAGAAGATCACCGCGAGGATGCTGCGGTTCCCCGGATCGGCCATCGCGGCGATCGGGTTCTTCGGGATCAGGTTCAGGAGCTGGTTCCAGAGCGTCTGCCCGAGCGACCCCCCCGTCTCCAGGATCTCGGGGGTGACGACGCTCCCGCCCGCCTGTTCCGCCTCGGCGGTCCGCTGCAGGGTCTCGAAGTCGGCGCCGACGCCCGGCTCGATCAGGTTGACGGCGAGGATCCCGATGGTGATCGCGAGCAGGCTCGACGCGACGTAGTAGCCGAACGTCCATCCGGAGAGCCGGCCGAGCCCCTTCAGGTCGCCGGTGCCGGCGATGCCGGTGACGAGCGACGTCAGGATCAGCGGCGTCACGACCATCGAGAGCAGCCGCAGGAAGAGGTCGCCGACCTGCTTCCCGTACAGGGCGAGCGTGCGCGGGATCGACTCGTCGATGGCGCCGTTCTCGGCCAGGACGTTCAGCGGCAGGCCGACCGCGGCCCCGATCGCCATGCCGATGAAGATCTGCCAGTGGAGCGCGAGCTTCTTCATGCTCGCACCCTACAGGAGCGCGTCCCGCGCGTCCGCATGTGGCAAGATGCGGTCCGTGGCCGCTCGTCCGAACACGCTGGTCGATCACGCTCCCTGTCGCGGCTGCTCGCAGCACACCGACCGCGGCGCGGGGTGCCGTGTGGTCGAAGAGGGGGCGTCGGTGCCGCTCGACGCGTTCCTCGCGCGCGAGCCGTGCTACCTGAAGGAGCAGCTCGATCGGTTCGTCCGGCGCTACCTGGCGCAGCGACCGCGGTCGATCCTCGATCCGGAGGACCTCGCCCAGGAGGTGTGCGCGAGGCTCCTGAACGACGAGACGGTCCGCGCGGGCGGCTTCGGGCGGGGGCTCGGCGCGTTCCTCGCGTACCTCCGGCAGACGGCCGTCCGGAGCGCGATCAGCCAGGAGCGGCACGACCGCGGTCGGATCCGCTGCGGCAACTGCCGGAGCTTCGCGCCGTGGTCGGGCGTCTGCCTGCAGGAGGGGCACGCCTGGACCCACCGGGAGGTCGAGAGCGCGCAGGATCCGCGCCGGCTCGAGCCGCCGTGCCGCGAGTACGGCCCGAGGCGAGAGCCCCGGTCGCTCGCGCCGGAGATCGAGGCGGGCGCGGCGACGGGCGAGCGGTTCGTGGAGGATCGCGAGGGGGACGTGGGGACGGCCGTCCACGAGGCGTTGGTCGAACTCGCCGCGTCGCACCCCCGGGCCGCCCTGGTGGTGCGGGGGCGGCTGATCGACGGAAAGACGTACGAGGCGATGGTCGGCGAGGGGGAGGTCGGGGCGAGCGTCCGGACGATGAAGCGGGATTTCGCGCTGGGAGTCGCCTTTCTGCGCCGCAAGCTGGCGGCATTTTCCGAAAACGTGACCCCGGAGCCGGAGGCCGAGCGTTCTCCCCGGATGGAGAGCGCGTGACCCGGCCCGAACGCCCTCCGGAAGCCCGACGCATGTGCGGTTCGCACGAAACACCCGATCCGACCCTCGACCCCGAACTGGAACTGCGGATCCGCGCCTCCCGAGAGGCGCCGGCCCGGGTCCGGGACGCCTGGCTCGCGGCGGCCGGCGACTGCCCCGCCGAGGAGGACCTGACGCGGCTCGCGGACGGGCGCCTCGTCGACGCCGAGCGGCGCCGGGAGCTCGGCCGCCACCTCGTGTCGTGTCCTCGGTGCGCGGATCGGAACCTCGGCCACCTGCTCGCGGCCGACGCGGCGGCGGGCGCGACGCCCCCGCTCCGGTCGGTCGGCGGCGACCTCGGTCGCGCGCTCCCCGGGCCGATCCGCCCGGCCGCGCGCGCCGGGAGGTGGGCGGCGGCGGCCGCGATCCTGCTGGCGACGGTCGTCGGGCTCGGGACGGCCGAGCGGACGACGCCGGCGCTCGACGGGGCGTGGCTGGTCGATCCGTACGGCTTCGAGCTGAGGAGCCTGCCCGCCGAGCCGGTCGGCCGCCGCGTGCTCGTGCGCGCGAGCGCCGACGGGGTCTTGGCGCTCGTGCGCCGGTCCGCCTCGGACGTGGGGGTCGAGCGGCTCGACGGGCCGCACGAACAGCTCCCGGTCGCCGCCGGCGAGGAGGTCGTCCTCCCGCTCCGTCGCGCCCTCGAGGTCCCGGCGGCGGAGGACTGGCTGGTCCTGCATCTCGAGAGCCCGGTCTCCGACGCCGAGCTGCGGGCGCTGGCGCGCCGCGCCGTCGTCGGCGAGCGACCGGCCGGGGTGAACGTGCTCCGATTCGCGGTCGCGCCGACGAAGCGCCCCTGACGCGGCCGCCCACCCTCGCGCCCCGAGGACGTGGACAACCACTCCGATCCGTGGAGAATCGACGGTCTCCCGCCGCCGCCCCGGAAGGAGTTCGCCATGTCCCGTTCCCGCCCGGCCGCCGCGTGGTTCGTGTCCCTCGCCGTCCTCTGCGGAGCGTCGGCGCGGGGGGCGGAGTGGTGGGTGCATGACTTCGACGGCGACGACGTCACCGGCAACGGGTCGATCACCGCGCCGTGGGCGACCCTCACCCACGCGCTCGGGTACGCGTCGTTCGGGGACGTGGTCCACGTCGGGCCGGGCCTCTACGACGCGGCCGCGGAGTCGTTCCCTCTCGTCGTTCCGCCCGGGGTCGCGCTCGCCGGCGCGGGGGCGCACCAGACGGTGATCGACGGCGCCGGGTTCGGATGGGCGTCGCAGGACGCGCTCGTGCTGCTGCAGGGATCGGCCGAGGTGAGCGGGATCCGCTTCCGGAACGGGCCGACCGCGAACTGGTGGGACTCCGCCGTCGCGGGCTGGGGCCCGGGGGACTACGTGATCCGGAACAACGTGTTCGAGGGGCCGGCGCTGAACCGCGGGCTCGTGCTGTTCGACCTGTCGGCGACGTCGAGTTCGACCGGGAGCGCGCTGGTCGAGGGGAACGTCTGCCTCGGCATCGGCCCCGCGGACGCGCTGCTCGTGTTCGACGTCCCGCAGCTGACCGTGCGGCACAACACCGTCGTCGGCGGCGCGCGGTCGGCGCTGGCGCTCTCCTCGATCAACCTGAGCGCGGCCGGGAGCGTGACGAACAACTGCTTCGTGCGGAACGGCTGGTTCGCGATCGAGTCGAACGCGCCGGGCGTGTCGTTCGATCACAACTGCATGTTCCAGAACGCGGCGGGGACGGTGACCGGGAGCGCGGGGCCGGTCACGAACACGATCGTCGCCGAGCCGCGGTTCGTCGACGAGGGGATGGGGGACCTGCACCTCGCCCCGTCGTCGCCGCTCAAGGACGCGGGCGCGGCGGCCGGAGGGACGACCGACGTCGACGGCGACGCGTTCGGCTCGGGGCTCTCCGGGATCGACGTCGGCGCCGACGAGCTCCAGCTCCCGGACCTCTATCTCCGGAAGCCGGCGGAGCTCTCCACCGTGTCGACCTTCGTCACGCTCGGTCCGGCCGGCGCGCCGTTCCTCGTCTTCGTCGGCCTCCTCCCGGCGAGCATCCCGACCGCGTACGGGACGTTCGGGATCGACCCGAACTCGATGGTCCAGCTCGGGGCCGGCGTCCTCCCGGCGTCCGGAGTCGGCGAGACGTTCTTCGTCGTCCCCCCGATCGCGTCGATCTTCGGCCTCCCCCTGATCGCGCAGGCGCTCGCCGGGTTCGTCCCGGACGGCCTGACCGAACCGGTCGACTTCGAGCTCGTCTCCTGACCGCCGTTCCCCGCGCAGTCGGGTAGACACCAGTCGGGTACGGGTTTGGGAGCGGGTTTGCCGATGAAGGCGGCATGTCGAGCTCCTTCACCCTCCTCTCGTGGGTCGGACTCTCGTTGTCCGCCCTCGCGCCGGCGTCCGAGCGGGTCGCGCCCGCGTCGCTCGTCGGGGCCATCCGGGAGGCCCGCGAGCGGGTCTTCCCGACCCTCGTCCACCTGCGCCCGGTCTTCCAGCGATCGTTCGCGGGGAGGAAGATCGAGGCGCAGGCGACGGGGAGCGGCGTGATCGTCACGCCGGACGGCCTCGTCGTGACGAACTTCCACGTGGCGGGGACGGCGACCCGGCTGCTCTGCACCCTCTCCGACCGGCGGCGCGCCCACGCGGACCTCGTGGGGGCGGACGCCGCCACCGACCTCGCCGTCGTCCGGCTCCGGCTGGACGAGCTCGGGGTCGACGCGCTGCCGCACGCGACGTTCGGCGACGCGGGGACCCTGGTGGAGGGGGAGTTCGTCATGGCGATGGGCTCGCCGCTCGGGCTGACGCGGTCGCTCTCGCTCGGCGTCGTCTCGTGCCGCGAGCGCTTCCTCCCGCCGATGACCGTCGGCGGCCACCTCGCCACCGGCCTCTTCAACACCTGGATCCAGACCGACGCCGCGATCAACCCCGGGAACAGCGGCGGGCCGCTGGTCGACCTCGGGGGGCGGATCGTCGGGATCAACACGCGCGGCTATCGCGGCGCCGACAACCTCGGCTTCTCGATCCCCGCCGACGTGGTCGAGGAGGTCCTGGCCGAGCTCGTCGAGCACGGACACGTCGCGCGGTCGCGCATCGGCGTCTCGATCCAGCCGCTCCAGGAGCTCGTCGGCGTCTTCACCGAGGGGGCCCCGGACGGCGTCCTCGTCGCGTCGGTCGAGCCCGGTTCGCCGGCCGCCGCCGCCGGCGTGGGGGCGGGCGACGTCCTGACGCGGTTCGACGGGGAGCCGCTCGCCGCGGTGTTCGACGAGGACGTGCCCGGCGTCCGACGGCGCCTCGCCGCGGCCGCCGCGGGCGTCGAGGTCGAGGTCGAGGTCCGACGGCAGGGGCGGACGCGGACGGTGCGGATCGTCCCCGAGCCGTGGCGCGACGCCGACGAGGTCGACCACGAGCTCGAGGCCCTCGGCCTCACCGTCCGCCGCATGTCCGACGCGGAGCTCCGCGAGCGCTACCTCGAGGAGCGCGGGGGCGTCCTGGTGACCGGCGTCCGGGCCGGGAGCCGCGCCGCTTCGGCCCGGCCCCTCCTCCGGCCCGGCGACGTCGTCGTCGAGACGGCCGGCCAGGAGATCGCCGAGCCGGCCGATCTCGAGCGGGCGATCGGCGAGGCGGGGGAGGTCGCGGTCCTCGTGCGGGTCGTGCGCGCCGAGGCGGAGCTCCTGGTCGCGGTCCCCGCCCCCGAGAAGACGGCCGCGGACGGCGGCTCCCCGCGCGCCGCGGAGGAGGACCGATGAGCCCGCGACGCCCGTTCCTCGTGCTCGCGCTGGCCCTCTGCTCCTCCGCGCCGGCGGCCGCGTACGACTTCGAGAAGGACGCGGCGGCGCTCCGGGCGATCCACGCCCGCCTCGCGCGCTCGATCGTCTCGGTCGACACCGTGGTCCGGGAGCGCTCCCCGCAAGGGATCCCGGTCGACACGCCCCAGCGGGCGACCGGCATCGTCCACGACGGCCGGGGGGGCATCGTCGCCCCGACGTCGCTCGTCGCGGGCGCCATCGGCGGGCGGCCGCGCGTCGTGTCGGTCGAGGTCCACGACGCCGAGGGGACCCGGTTCGACGCCCGCTTCGTCGGCCGTGACGACGCGGTCGGTTTCGCCTTCTTCCGCGTCGACGACGGGGGCTTCGCGGGCGAGCCGCTCGAGTTCTCGGGCGAGGACTCGCTCGAGGTCGGCGACTTCTTCGCGTCGGTCCGGCTCTCCGGCCCGAACTTCGGCCACGTGCCGTACCTCGACGCGTTCATGGTGTCGGCGTCCGTCGCGGAGCCGAAGCGCTGCTACGTGACGTCGTTCGCGGTCTCGGACTACCTCGGAGCGCCGGCGGTCGCCCTCGACGGACGGGTCGTCGGCGTCGTCGCGTCGTTCCTCGTGCGGGACGTCCCGCCCGCTCCGAAGGCGCTCTTCGCGTCGCCGTTCGGGTTCGCCGACGACGGCCACGAGGTCGTGGTGCTCCCGTTCGAGCACTTCCGCGACGTCCTCGCCGACCCGCCGGAGTCGTCCGAGGCGCCGGCGGACGAGGCGCCCCCCCCGCGTCCGCCGTGGCTCGGCGTCGAGACCCAGGCGCTCCTCCCCGAGCTGGTCGACGTCCTCGGGCTGGCGGACGGGACGACCGGCGTCCTCCTCACGCGCGTCCTCCCCGGCTCGCCGGCGGAGCGCGCGGGGCTCCGGACGTCCGACGCCGTCGTCGCCCTCGACGACGAGCCGCTCGACGCGCCGCCGAAGCGCCAGAACCGACGGTTCCGAGACCGCGTCGCCGAGCGGAAGGCGGGGGAGCGGATCCGCGTCCGGGTGCTGCGGGAAGGGACCGAGCTCGCGGTCGAGGTCGACCTCGGGGAGCAGCCGCTCGGCGCCGGCGAGGTCGACACCCTGGAGAGCGAGCCGTTCGGACTGGTCGCCCGGGATCTGGTGCACGCCGACCGCGCCGAGCTCCGCCTCTCCGAGGACGTCCGCGGGGCCCGCCTGACGAACGTGCGCGCCACCGGGCTCGGGGGGCTCGCCGGACTGCGCGCGGGCGACATCGTCGAACGCGTCGACGGCGCGCCGATCGAGGACGTCGCGGCGCTGATCGCGACGTTGGAACGGGCGGAGGTCGACCGGGTCGGCGAGCTCGTCGTGTTCGTGCGGCGCGGCCGGTCGACGCTGTTCGTCCACGTCCTCACCGACTGGTGACGGGCGCGAGGCGAATCGGTTCAATCGGACCGATGACGCCCCGCCCCTCTCCCTCCCGCCTGCTCCTCCACCCCCTCCGGCTCCTCGCGCCCGTCGCCCTCGTCGCGGCCCTCTCCGGAGGGTGCGCGACGGAGACGACCCGCGTCGTCGTCGACACGGACCTCGCCGCCGAGGCGGGCGCCGTCGTCTGCGTCGAACCCCACGCGGCGCGGATCGGGGCGACGGTCCTCGCCCGCGGAGGGAACGCGGTCGACGCCGCGGTCGCGACGGCGTTCGCGCTCGCCGTCACCTGGCCCGAGGCGGGGAACCTCGGGGGCGGCGGCTTCCTCCTCCATCGCGCCGCGGACGGGGAGGCCTCGTTCGTCGACTATCGCGAGACCGCTCCCGGCGCCGCGACGCCGGACCTCTTCCTGCGCCCGGACGGGACCGTCGATCCGATCCGCGTCCGCCTGGGGTACCTCCCGGTCGGCGTCCCCGGCACGGTCGCCGGGCTCGCGGCGGCGCACGAGCGGTTCGGGACGATCCCCTGGGCCGAGCTCGTCGCCCCGGCGCGGCGGCTCGCCGAGGACGGGATCCTCGTCGACGCGGCGCTCGCCGAGTCGATCGCGAGGGCCGCCGCCGAACTCTCGCGCTGCGACGAGGCGTCCCGGATCTTCCTGCGCCCGGACGGGGCTCCGCTCGGCGTGGGGGACCGGCTGGTCCAGAAGGACCTCGCCGCGAGCCTCGCCCTCGTGGAGGCGCAGGGGCCCCGCGCGTTCTACGAGGGAGAGATCGCGCGCCGGATCGTCGACGACTCGACGGCGCGGGGCGGCATCCTGGCGCGCGCCGACCTCGCGTCGTACCGCGCCGTGTTCCGGGAGCCGGTCCGCGGAGAGTACCGCGGCGCGACGGTGATCGCCGGGCCGCCCCCGACCAGCGGAGGGTGCGTCCTCGTCGAATCGCTGAACCAGCTCGAAGGGTTCGATCCGGCCGCGCTCGGCGTCGGTTCGGCGGAGGAGCTGCACCTCCTCGGCGAGGTCCTCCGGCGGTCGTTCCTCGACCGCGCGCGTTTCTTGGGCGACCCGGACTTCGTGTCGAACCCGCTCGACCGGATCCTCGGCGACGCGCACGCGGCGTCGCTCCGGGCGGGGATCGACCCGTCGCGCGCGACCCCGTCCGACGTCCTCGCCGCCGGCCTCGACGGGACGCTCCCGCCGGCCGAGGGGAGCACGACGCACTTCTCGGTCGTCGACCGCCACGGCAACGCGGTCGCGAACACGACCACGCTCGAGGAGTCGTGGGGCG
>JBICIB010001001.1:0-4667 GCA_043101415.1 Planctomycetota bacterium JB042
GGCGGCGCGCGCCCGCGGCCATCTCGTTCTGCGCCTGCTTCACCTCGGAGAGCCGCAGCGCGCCGAGCGTCTCGCGCTCCTCCTCGACCCGCTCCCGGACGCGCTTCGACACGTTCCCGAGCAGGAACTCCGTCAGCTCGGAGCTCGCGCTCTTCAGCGAGGTCGCGAGGACCCGGGTGTCGATCCCCGACAGGATGCGCTGGACGTCGCGGACGCCGAGCTTGAGGAGGTCGTCGAAGGTGAAGAGCTGGTCCTTCACCGCCTGCGCCTTGTCCGGGTCGTTCGCCTCGATGCTCGCGAGGAGCTCGCGCTGGTCCGCCTCCTCGAAGCGGTTCAGCATCGTGGCGACGGTCTTGAGCTGATCGCTCCCGCCGCTCCCCTCCTCGTCCTCGTCCCCCTCGGCCGACGCCAGCGTCCGCGCCCGGTCCGTGACCGCGCGGATCATCGCCGCGACCAGTTCGGGGGCGACGCGCTTCATGTTCACCATCCGCTCGACGAGCTCCTGCTGCGTCTCGCGATCGAACAGCGGCAGCACGGCGGAGGCGACGTCCGCGCCGAGCTCGAGCAGGATCACCGCGATCGCCTGCGGGTGCTCGTCGGCCAGGACGAACGCCAGCGCCGCGGGTTCGAGCCGCCGCAGGACGAACGAAGCCTGCGACCTCACGTCGCGCGACTCGAAGCGATTCGTCAGCGACATCGCGTCGGCGCCGAACGCCTCCTCGAGGAGCCCCTTGATCTCCTCCGGCGACGGCGTGTCCCCCGGGCGGCCGGCGAGCGTCTCCTGGAACTCCGAGAGGAGGGAGGTCCGCGTCTCGTTGCCGAGGAACGTGTCGCCGAGCTTGATCAGCGCCTTCGTCACCTGGTGCCGGTCGACCTCCGGGAGGAGACGGAGCAGGTCCGCCGCGACCGGTCGGTCGAGCGTCAGCAGGAACGTGGCGACCTTGTCCGCGCCGGTCGTCATGTCAGTTCGGGTCCCCCTCGTGGAGCCAGCCGCGCAGGACCCGCGCCGCCGCCGCCGGATCGCGCTCGACCGACTGCCGCACCAGGTCCTCGACGCGCGGCGACTCGAGCGGCGCCGCGTCCGCCGCGGCCGCCGCGGCCGGCCGCGCGGTCTCGCCGGCGCTGGCGGTGGCCTCGGCCGCCGGCGCGGCCGGGGTCGCCGGCCGCTCGCGGCGCTCGATCGTCTTCAGGATCCGCAGCACGAGGTAGAGCGCGCCGAGGATCCCGAGCAGCTGGATGCCGCGCTCGGCGACGTCCCGCACCAGGGTCGACTCCGGCGCCGTCTCCACGACCTCCTCCGCCTCCGGCAGCTTGAAGTCGTGCGCCATCGACTTCACGACGTCGCGCCCCTCCACGAACCCGACGGCCGCCTTCACCTGGTCGACGATCTCCGCCATGCGGTCCTCGAACTCCTTCTGGACCACGAGGCTGACCGAGATCCGCCGGACCTCGGGGGCGAGGCGCTGCTGGCTCCGCACGGTCTTGCCGACCCCGTACGTGCTGGTGATCGTCTCCTTCGTCTCCTCGGTCAGCGCCGACGCGGACGACGGGAGGGACTCGCCGTCGATCTTCGCCTCGGCGCCGGCCGGCCCGCCGTTCGAGACGGTCGCCGGTCGCGTGGAGGAGTTGTCGAGGGTCTCGCTCAGCACCGTCCCCGTGGGGTCGAACTTCTCCGACGTCTCGGAGACCTGCTGGAAGTCGAGCTCGAGCGCCACGCGGACGTCCGCGACCACGCCCATCCGATCGAGCATCTCCTGCGCGGTCCGGCGCCGCTCCGCCTCGCGCTTGAGGCGGTAGTCCATCTGGGTGCTCGCCGCCGCCGCCAGCGGATCCTCGTGGGTCTGGCTCAGGACGCGGCCCCGCGTGTCGAGGACCCGCACCTGATCGATCTCGAGCCCCTCGACCGCACCCGAGACCAGGTGCTCGATCGCCCGGACGTTCTCGAGGCCGATCTGCCGGCCCGCGCGGGGGTCGATCACCACCGACGCCTTCGCCTTCCGCTCGTCGCCGACGAACGGCGATCGGCGAGGGGCGCTGATCTTCACCGTCGCGTCGTCGATCGCGTCGAACGAGCGGATCGACCGCGCGAGCTCTCCCTCCAGGGCGCGCCGGAGGTTGACGTTCTGGACGAACTCCGACACGCCGAACGCCGAGTCGTCGAACAGCTCCCACCCCCTCGCGCCGCCGCGCGGCAGGCCCGCCGCCGACACGACCATGCGGATCTCGGCGACCTGCTCGCGCGGGACGTACACCGAACGTCCGCCGTCCTCGACCCTCGCCTCGACGCCGGCGCCGCGGACGCGCTCGACCACCTCGGCCGCGTCGGACGGCTCGAGGTTGCCGAACAGGAGCGCGAAGTCCGGCCGCGTCGAGAGGTAGACCGAGGAGCCGACGCCGAGGGCGACGACGACGGCGCTCAGGACGGCGAGGGCGCGCTGCGTGGGCGAGCCCCCGGTCCAGATCGAGGCGAGTTGGTCGAGCAGGTCCTTCACGTGTGTCTCGGTCTCGGCCGGTCAGACCGGCATCCGCTGGATCTCCTGGTACGCGTCGACGAGTCGGTTGCGCACCTCGAGGAGCATCCGGAACGAGAGGTCGGCCTCCGTCATCGCCAGCATCACCTGATGGACGTCGGTCGGCTCCCCCTTGGCGAGCGACTCGACCATCTGGTCGGAGCGGGCGTGGCTGGCGTTGGCGTCCTCGACGAGCCCCTTCAGGAGCTCGCCGAACGAGCCGTCGTTCCCGCCGGCGCCCGCCGCGCGCGCGGGGGACGCGCCGCCGAGGGCGCCGTGGATCGCGTCGATTCCGGGGACGCTCATCGATCACGCCCTCCCGATCTGGAGGGCGGCGTCGACCATCGTCTTGAACACCTCCGAGGTCTTCGCGTTCGCCTCGAAGGAGCGCATCGCCGTCATCAGGTCGACCATCTCGAACACCATCTCGACGTTCGGCATCGCCACGTAGCCGTCCGCGTCCGCCATCGGATGCCCGGGGCGGTGGACGCGCCTGAGCTCGCTCATGTCGCGCACGACGTCCTTCACCTCGACGCGCGGGAGGTCGCCGTCGAGCGCGCGGTCGAACGCGGTCTCGAACAGCACCTCGCGGCGCCGGTACGGTCCCCCGTCCTCCGACACCAGGGTGTTCGCGTTCGCGATGTTCGCCGCGATCACCTCGAGGCGGCGCCGCTCGGCGAGCATGCCGGAGCCGGCGACGTCGAGCGCGCGAAAGGCCTTCAT
Organism: Planctomycetota bacterium JB042; assembly: GCA_043101415.1. Taxonomy (GTDB): domain Bacteria; phylum Planctomycetota; class B15-G4; order B15-G4; family JADJEK01; genus JAUIEL01. Next base: position 3,234 of record JBICIB010001001.1, read on the forward strand.
CGGTCCCATGGCTGCTTCCTCCGGTCCGTGATCAGCGGCTGGTCAACGCGGCGCGCATCAGCGCCGACTTCATGGTCAGCGCCTGCGAGAGCGTGCGGTAGACGATCTCGACCCGCGTCAGCGTGCCGACCTCGCGCTCGGGGACGACGTTGTTGCCGTCGGCGTCCCCGCCCTCGGTGTCCCGGGTCACCTTCGGCTCGAACGAGCCGCCCCGGGCCGCGCGTTCGAGCTGGTCCTCGAACGACACCTCGTACCGCTTGAACCCCGGCGTGCTCTGGTTGGCCAGGTTCGACGCCACCACGCGGTGGCGAAGGGCCAGCCCGTCCAGGGCGCGCAGCAGGACCTTCGAGTCGCTCCCGATCGGATTCATGACGACCTCCCGACGGACATCTCGGGCGTGCGCCGCGCCCGCGGAGGGGCGACGTAGATCCCCTCCGAGCGGTAGCGGCTGATCTTGTTGGTCAGGGTGCGGGCGGTGACGCCGAGGATGCGGGCCGCCTCCTTGCGGGAGTGGCCGGTGCTCTCGAGCGTCTTCAGGATCAGGGCCCGCTCGACGTGCTCCAGCGAGCAGCCGACGTTCTGGGCGACGTCCGGGAGTTCGCTCCCGTCCCCCGCGCCGTTCCCCTTCAGGTCGAGGTGCTCGGGCCGGATCTCGTCCCCCGGGTCGAGGACCACCGCCCGCTCGATCGTGTTCTCGAGCTCGCGGACGTTCCCCGGCCAGGAGTGCGCGCGCAGCATCGCCACCGCGTCGTCCGAGAACCGCCGGGCGGGGACCGCGTTCTCCTCGGCGTAACGGGCGAGGAAGTGCGCCGCGAGCGCCGGCACGTCCTCGCGCCGCTCGCGCAGCGGCGGGAGCCGGAGGTTCACGACCTGCAGGCGGTAGTAGAGGTCCTCGCGGAACACGCCGTCCCGGATCGCCTGCTCGAGGTCGCGGTTGGTGGCGGCCACGCACCGGACGTCGGTCCGCATCGTCTTCACGCCGCCGACCCGCTCGAACTCCCGCTCCTCGAGCACGCGGAGGAGCTTCGCCTGCAGGGCGAGGCTCGTCTCGCCGATCTCGTCCAGGAAGATCGTCCCCCCGTCGGCGAGCTCGAACCGCCCCTCCCGGCGCTGGTGCGCGCCGGTGAACGCCCCCTTCTCGTGCCCGAACAGCTCGCTCTCCAGCAGCGATTCGGCGAGCGCGGCGCAGTTCACCCGCACGAACGGCCGCGCCCGACGGGGGCTCTCCTCGTGGATCAGCCGGGCGAACAGCTCCTTGCCGGTCCCGCTCTCCCCGGTGATCAGCACCGTCGCCCGCGACCGCGCCACGCGGATCGCCGTGTCGACGAGCTCGCGCATCGCCGGGCTCGTGCCGACCAGCGCGCGTCCCGCCTCGGTGTCGTCGCGGCACGGGAGGGCCGGCGCCGGCGCCGCGCCGTCGTCGGTCGAGATCGG
>JBICIB010001002.1:0-6333 GCA_043101415.1 Planctomycetota bacterium JB042
CCAGACCGAAGTCGAGCACGCGGACCCTCGCGCCGCCGCCGGAACCTTCGCCGCGCGGGGCGACGAGCACGTTCGACGGCTTCAGGTAGCGGTGGACGACGCCGCGCTGGTGGGCGGGGGCGACCGCCGCGCAGAGCTCCTCGAACCGCGCCACGCGCTCGCGGAGCGACGGCCGCTCCTCCCGCACGTACCGGTCGAGCGGGACGCCGTCGACGAGCTCGAGCGCGAGCCACGGCGCGCCGTCGTCGGTCCGGCCGGACGCGGGGGGGGGGACGACGCCGGGGTGGGTGAGGCGGGCGAGCGCGTCCGCCTCGAGCTCGAGGCGGGCGATCGAGTCGGGGTCGACGTCCGCCTCGCGGACCAGCTTCAGCGCGACGCGCCGCCGCGGCGACTCCTGCTCCGCCTCGTACACCACGCCCATGCCCCCCTCGCCGAGGAGGCGGAGCACGCGGAAGCCTTGGACGGACGGGAGCGGTCGGCCGTCACTCATCGAGGCCTCCCCGCTCGACGAACGCGCGGAGTCGCGCCGCCTCCTCGTCGCGGCCGAGCGCCTCGTACGCCAGGACCGCCGACTTCGCCGCCTCGACCGTACGCGGGTGGGACGCGCCGTACAGACGCTTCATCCCCTCGAGCCCCGCCTCGAGCTCGCGCACCGCCTCCTCGTGCCGGCCGAGCTCGTGGAGCGTGTTGCCGAACCCGACCCGCAACAGGTGGGGGAAGCCCCGCGACTCGGTCCGCTCGTCGTCCGGGATCGCGAGGAGCTCCCGCCAGCGCGCCAGCGAGTCGTCGACCCGCCCGGCCTTCCGGAGGGTGACGGCGAGGTTGTAGCGGGCCCACTGCGCCTCGCTCGACCGCGGCCCCTGCGCGTCGTCGCACAGCTCGACCGTCTTCTCGAGGACGACGACCGCCTCGTCGATCCGTTCGAGGTTCCGGAGCTGCGCGCCGAGGTTCGACCACGCGAGCTGCGTGTCGGGGTGCGCGCCGCCGAGGACGCGGAGCGAGAGGTCCGCCGACTCGCGCGCCGCGGCGAGCCCTTCGTCGACGCGGCCGGCCTGGATCAGGACCTGCGCCCGGACGTTCCGCGTCCCGAGCGTGACGTACCCCTCCGCGCCGAACTTCGCGGTCTGGCGCTCGAGCACCTCGTCGAGGAGCTCGAGCGCCTCGCCGTGGCGGCCCGCGGCCGCGCGCATGACCGCGAGGTTCCCGAGCGACGTGAGCGTGGTCGGATGGTCGCGTCCGAGGAGCGCCTCCTTCTTCTCGACCAGCCCCTTCATCGTCGCCGCCGCCTCGGCGAAGCGGCCGGCGTTGTAGCGGATGCTCGAGAGGTTGTTCATCGCGGTCAGCGTGAGCGGGTGGTCCGGCCCCAGCGACTCCTCCCGCTGCGCGAGCACCTCGACCTGCAGCGCCTCCGCCTCGTCGAGCCGGCCGCGCATCTGGAGGAACCGGGTGAGGTTCGAGACCGCGGCCTGGGTGATGTCGGCGTCGTCCCCCATCGCGCGCCGCGCGCGCGGGAGGAGGTCCCGGAGGAGGGTCTCCGCCTCCTCGGTCTCCCCCTTCAGACGGAGCGTCGAGATCAGGCCGTCGACCGCGAGGAGCGTCTCCTCGTCGTCCTCGCCCGCCGTCCGGCGGAGCCCCTCGATCGCGACGCGGTACTCCTCCTCCGCCTCGTCGAGCCGCGCCCCGTACCGGAGTCCGGTCGCGCGGCCGGCGCGGAGCTCGTACCACTCCCGACGCTCCTCGCCGGCGACCGCGCGGGCGTCCGCCTCGAGGCGCGCGAACGCCTCCGCCGACTCGAGCGGCGCGCCGCGACGCAGCAGGTGGATCGCCCACGCCCGCCGCGTGCCGCGGGTCTCCTCGGCGGTGGGGCCGAGGCGTGCGGTCCGGAGCTCGAGCGCGCGTTCGAGGAGGGGCCCCGACGCGTCGTACAGGCCGAGCCCGTCGTACGTCCGGCCGAGCGTGTGGCGGACCGCCGCCTCCGCGGTCGGCCGGCCGGCGAGCTCCTCGTCGACGAGCGCCGCCGCGCGGTCGAGGAGGTCGGCGAGCCGAGGGTCCGACTCCGTCTCGTCCCCCGCGAACAGCCGGTCCTGGAACCGCACGATCGCCTCCGCCTCGGCGCGCTGCCGGTCGATCGCCCGCGCGTGCCGGAGTTCGCGGACGGCGAGGAGGGTGCCGCCGACGAGGACGAGCACGAGGAGGGCGGCGAGCGTGGCGGAGAGCGTCGGGTGGCGGCGGACCGTCCGGCCGAGCTGCTCGAGCGCCGCCGGCGGACGGGCGAGGATCGGGTCCCCCGCGAGCGCGCGGCGGACGTCGTCGGCGAGGGCGGCGACGCTCTGGTACCGGCGCGCGGGGTCCTTCTCGAGCGCGGTGGTCGTGACGATCTCGAGGTCCCGGTCGATCGACGGATCGACCGCGCGCGGCGGGCGGGGCGAGGACTCGGCGATCCGCTCCATCGCCTCGACGATCCAGCTCCCCTCGACGTCGACCGGCCGGGCGTCGGTCAGCAGCTCGTACAGGATCACCCCGAGGGCGTAGACGTCGGTCCGTTGGTCGACCTCCTCCGAGCGCGCCTGCTCCGGGCTCATGTACGCCAGCGTGCCGAGCAGACGGCCGGGCTCGGTCAGCCGCGTCGAGAGCGTCAGCTCGAGGCCGGTCGTCCGCGCCGCCAGTCCGAAGTCGAGGACGCGGAGGTGGGCCGCGCCGCCCGGCGATCCGTCGCCGTCCGACGCGGAGGGCTCGCCGACGACGAGGACGTTGGCGGGCTTCAGGTCGCGGTGGATCACTCCCTTCCGGTGCGCGTGCTCGACCGCCTCGGCGAGCTCGAGGAAGAGGCGGAGCCGCTCCTCCCGCGCCACGTCCCCGTCCCGGACGAACCGATCGAGCGGCACGCCGTCGACCAGCTCCATCGCGAACCACGGCGCGCCGTCCGCGGTCCGCCCCTGGTCGAAGAGCGGGACGATCCCCGGGTGCGCGAGGTCGGCGAGCAGCCGCGCCTCGCGTTCGAGCCGCGCCGCGCGCTCGGCGTCGAGCCCGCCCCGGACGACCTTCAGCGCGACGGATCGCTTCGGCGCCTCGGACCTCGCGCGGTAGACGACGCCCATCCCGCCCCGCCCGAGGAGCGCCTCGATCGTGTACGGCCCGATCGTCCGGCCGGCGACGTCCTCGGTCGACTCGTCGGTCAGTCCGGCGAGCTCGTACGCCGGCCGCTCGAGGACGCTCGAGTCCTCGTCGTACGCGACGAGCAGCCGACCGAGGTCCCGCCGGAGCGCGTCGCCGTCCTCGGACCCGGAGACCGCGCGATCGATCGCCGCCGCGCGCTCGGCCGCCGGACGGTCCTTCACCTCCTCGAACAGCGCGCGGAGTCTCGCGAGCTTCGACGCGGCCACCGCTCACTCCCCGTCGAGCGCGCCGCGGAGCCAGACCTTCGCGAACCGCCAGTCCGCCTCGGCGACCTCGCGCGACGCGCCGATCACCTCGGCGATCTCCGGGAACGTCAGCCCGCCGAAGAACCGGAGCTCGACGATCCGGGCCAGCCGCTCGTCCTCCGCCGCGAGCCGTTCCAGCTTCTCGTGCACGTCGAGGATCTCGTCGTCCCCGGTGCGCTCGGCGCCCGCCGACTCGGACGCGTCGTCGAGCGGGACACGCGCCCGGCCGCCGCCGCGCCGGTCCGCCTTCCGGCTCCGGACGAGGTCGATCAGCACGTGACGCATCGCCTTCGCCGAGAACGCGAGGAACTCGGCGCGCGTCGAGAACGTCCGCTCGTCCCCCTTCAGCATCTTCAGGCAAGCCTGATGGACGAGCGAGAGGGTCTCCGGATCGTCCCCGACCCGACGCATCCCGAGGATCGCCCGGGCGCGCTGCTCGAGCTCGTGGTAGAGGCTCGGCGTGAGGTCGAAGGGAGTGGACATGGGGGCTCGGAACGAAGTGTAGCCCGGAAAGGAGAGCAGGGGAGAGCAGGGGAGAGCAGGGGAGAGCAACGAGAGCAGGGGAGAGCGCGGCTGGCGGGGACGGAGGGACCGAAGTCGGCGCCGCGGACTGGGGGACTGGGGGGCTGGGGGGCTGGGGGCTGGGGGCTGGGGGCTGGGCTGGGGCGGCGCGGCCTCGTTCACCGGGTTGCTCGCTCCGCCACCAGTCTCATTCCGGTGCTGGCGTTGCTCCAGTCCGGGGCGGCGGCGATCCTCGTGGCGAGGCGGTAGAACTGCGGGAAGGCGTTCGACCAGCCGCCGCCGCGGAGGGGGTCCATCCCTTCCTCGATGGTTCCCCGGCACCACTCGAAGACGCCGCCGGTGACGTCGTGGACGCCGAAGGGGGACTCGTCGAGGGGGCAGGCTCCGATCGGGTCGATGTCGGCGATCTCGGCGTCCCAGAGGGAGTCGATCCAGCGAGGGACGAAGACGTCGCCGTGGGCGAAGCGGCGACGGTCGACGCCGCGGGCGGCGCGCTCCCACTGTTCCTCGGTCGGGAGGACGTACCGGAACGGGTCGCCGGCCTCGGCGGCGCGGGCGGAGAGCCAGCGCGCGTACTCGCCGGCGTCCTGGCGGCTGATGCCGTAGATCGGCCAGCGGCGCTCGAGCGGCGGGACGACGAAGCGGCCGTCCGCGTCCCGCGACCAGAAGCCGCCGGTCGAGAAGTTCTGCGGCGCGCGGGGGTAGCCGATCGGCGCGTCGAACCGATCGATGCGGGCGAGGATCGCGGGGTCGTTCAGGAACTCGGCGTACGCGGCGCAGGGGACCGGGAAGCGGGCGATCAGGAACTCGGCGACCTCGCGGCGGCCGTCGGGCCAGGCGTTCTGCGCCTCCGGGTCGCCGCCCGTCCGGAGGACGCCGGCCGGGATCCGCACGAACCCCGGCGGCGTCGACCCGACCGGGAGGAGGTCGACGTCGACGGTCGCGTCCCCGTCCGGTTCGACGAGGAAGACGACGCGGAGCGGCTCGTGGCCGTCCGCCGTGCCGCGCGCGACCCACGTCCCGGCCGGGAGCGTCGCCTCGTCGCCGACGAGGACCGACGACGGGGTCGGGAGCAGCGGGGCGGCGGTCGCGCACGTCTCGACCCCGGGCGCGAGAGGACGTTCGTCGATCCGCCCGTCGCGCAGGACTCGGGCGCGTCCGCCGGCCCGGCGCAGGCGCTCGGGACCGGCGTCGAGTTCGAGGTCGGACGGCGCGGGCGCGTCGAACGTCACCTCGTGCCGCGCGCCGTCCCGGTCGACGGTCACCGTCACCGCGGCCGCCCGCCGCCGCGCGACGGCGAGCGCGGCGCGCGCGCTCCGCGCGTCGTCGACCGGAGCGCCGTCGATCTCCCGCACCACGTCGCCGGGGACGAGCCGCGGGTCGGCGCTCGCCGCCACCCAGGTCGTCGTCGCCGCCGGGTGTCCGTCGAGCGCGAGCACGAGGTCGCCCGGCGCGAGCCCCTCCGCCGCGGCGACGACCTCCAGCACCGTCGCGCCCGGCCGGACGGGCGGCGCGTCGTCCCCGCGCGGCACCGGGACGAGCCGCGGCGCGCCGCCGTCCTCGAGCTCGTCGAGCGCGCGGACGCGGTGGAGCCGGATCGTCGCGTCCGCCGGGGCGCGGCGGAACGAGACCCTCCCCGTGGCGTCGAGGAGCGCGGCGAACCGGCCGTCCCGATCGTGGCGTCTCACCGCGTCGCTCCAGGCGGCGGCTTCCTCCCGGTCGCGCCGGCCGGCCGCCTCCTCGTAGCGGGCGGCGTAGAGGGACGCGAGGACCCGATCGGCGTCGGCGTTCCCTTCGTCGAGGGTGCGGGCGACGCGGGCCGCCTCGACGCACCGGAAGAACGCCTCCTCCGCGGCGCGGCCGAGCGCGGCGTGCCGGCGCTCCCCGTCGAGCCTCCGCCGGGTCTCCGCGTCGGTCAGGGGGCGGGAGGTCCACGCGGCGCGCAGCGGATCGAGCTCCGCGCCGAGCGTCCGCCACGCCTCCCGCGCCGCCTCGTAGCGGGCCCGGGCGTCGGTCGCGTCCGCGATCGCCTTCGCGACCCGGTCGGCGCGGCGCCGCTCGACGACCGCCGCCTCGCGCGCCCGGACCTCGCCGGGGTCGACGTCGAGCGCCGCCGCCCGGGCGAGGGCGGAGAGCGCGGCGTCGAAGTCGCCGCGCGCCGCGGCGGCGTCCGCGTCGGCGAGGGCGTCCGCGTGCCGCCGCCCGCGGTCGACCCGGCCGACGAGGTCGGCGACGGCGAGCGTCCCGCCGGCGGCGAGGACGAGCGCGAGCGCCGCCGCGACGCCGCGGTGCCGGCGGAGCCAGCCGAACGCCCGTTCGAGCGGGCCGGCGGGGCGGGCGGACGGCGGCCGCAGCTCGAGCAGCGCATCCAGGTCGTCGCGGAACGCGC
>JBICIB010001003.1:0-3278 GCA_043101415.1 Planctomycetota bacterium JB042
CGGCGCGGCGCCTCCTCCGCGAGGTCCGCCCCCATCCGGGTGAGGACGTCGAGTGCGCCGGTCCGGGTCGGGTTGACGCCGACCTCCTCGAGGAGGAGATCGCTCCCGGGGACGAGGAGGGCGAGGACGGCGGGATAGAGGGCGGAGGAGAGGTCGACGGGGACGCGGAGGCGCGCCGGCGACGGCGCGACCGGGCCGTCGACCGCGCTCGTGCGGCCGTCGCGCCGGACCGGGATCGAGAACGCCGCGAACATCCGCTCGGTGTGGTCGCGGCACGGGCCGGGGACGGTGACCCGCGTCGTCCCGGACGCGAACAGGCCGGCGAGGAGGCACGCGGAGGAGACCTGGGCGCTCGCCACCTCGAGCTCGTGGTCGACCCCGACGAGCGCCCCGCCGGGGAGGAGTTCGACCGGCAGGGCGTCCGCCGCGCCGGAGAATCGCGCCCCCATCGCGGCGAGCCGCCGCGTCACCCGGGCCATCGGCCGCCGCCGGAGGCTTCGGTCGCCGTCGAGCCGGCTCGCCGCGCCGAGACCGGCGAGGACGCCGAGGAGGAGCCGCGCCGTCGTCCCCGACGCGCCGGCGTCGAGGTCCCACGGAGACGTCTCCCGCCGGACCGGACCGCGGACGAGGAGCGCGTCGCCGTCGCGATTCACCGACGCGCCGAGCCGCTCCGCCGCCGCGACGGTCCGCGCCACGTCGGCGGACGCGGCGAGCGGCGCCTCGATCCGGGTCTCCCCGTCCGCGAGCGCCCCGAGCAGGATCGCGCGGTGGGTGATCGACTTGTCCCGAGCGGCGACGAGACGCCCGCGGAGCGGCGCGTCCGCCCGCCGCACCCGGAACGAGGGCCGACGGGCCACCTCACGCCTCCCGCAGCGAACGGGCGATCGCCGGCACGACGCGCCGCGCGTCCTCGCGGCCGTTCTCGATGAACACCTGGCCGGTCGCGAGTCCGCAGGCGACCGAGCCGGCGAGGTGGAGGCCGGGGACGTTCGTCTCGAGCGTCTCCTGGTCGTGCGTCGGGACCAGGGTCTCCCCGTCGACCTCGACGCCGCACGCCCGGAGGAGCCCGACGTCCGGGTGGTAGCCGACGAGCAGGAAGACGTGTCGGGCGTCGACCTCCGACCGCCGGCCCGAGCCGTCCTCGACGTCGACCCGCTCGGGCCGGATCCGCCGGACGACCGTCCGGAACCGGGCCTCGACCTCGCCGGCCGCGACCCGGTTCTCGAGGTCGGGACGGACCCAGTACTTCACGCCGTCGTCGAGCGCCGGCCGCCGGACGACCAGCGTCACCGCCGCGCCGTGCCGGAAGAGGTCGAGCGCGGCCGCGGCCGCCGAGTTGCCGCCGCCGACGACGACCACCGGCTCGCCCGGCGCGGCGACGTGCGCGTCCCGATAGTAGTGCGTGACGTGCGGAAGGTCCTCTCCCTCGACTCCCAGCCGGTTCGGGTGGTCGAAGTAGCCGGTCGCGAGGACGACGCGCCGCGCGGCGAGCGCGCCCGTCGTGCCGAACCGGTCACGGGTCCGGATCGCGAACCGGCCGTCGGCGCGCTCGAGCCCCGTGACCCGGACGTGGGTCCGGACGTCGAGGCGGTGGAAGACGGCGGCGGCGCGGTAGTACGCCAGGGCCTCGGCCCGGGTCGGCTTCGACCCCGCGATCGTCATCGGGACGTCGCCGATCTCCAGCCGCTCCTTCGTGGTGAAGAAGGTCATCTCGGTCGGGAACCGCCGGACGGCGTCGGTGAGGCCGCCCTTCTCGAGCACGACGCAGGAGAGCCCGACCCGGCGCGCCTCGATCGCGCACGCAAGACCGGTCGGACCGCCACCGACCACGGCGACGTCGACCGGGTCGTCCGTCGGGCTCACTCCTCGAGACGCTTGTAGTAGTCGATCTCGTCGGCCGCGGCCGCGACGTCGGTCAGGAACGAACCGATGACGTTGTTGCCGGCGCGCTGGAGGACGTGCTTGGCGCGCTCGGCCTGCTCGCGGCTGGTCTTCCCCATCCGCACGACCAGCAGGACGCCGTCCATCCGCGCCCCGAGCACGGCGGCGTCGGTGTACGGGTTGATCGGCGGCGTGTCGCAGATGATGTGGGTGAACTCGGTCTTCAGGGCGCTGAGGAGGTCGCCGACCCGGTCGGACGCGAGGAGTTCGGCCGGGTTGCGCGGCTCGCGGCCGGCGCGGATCACGCAGAGGTCCCGGACCTTCGTCTCGCAGAGGACGTCGCCCAGCTCGAGGTCGTCGAGCAGGAGGTCGGAGAGCCCCGGCCCGTCGCCGAGCCCGAGCAGGCGCCCGACGCTCGGCGCGCGGAAGTCGGTGTCGAGCAGGCAGACCCGCAGCCGCGGCGCCTCCGCGAGGCAGATCGCGATGTTCACCGCCGAGAGCGACTTCCCCTCGCCCTTCATCGACGACGTGATGGCGAGGGCACGCGAACCGCGCCCCTTCTCCATCGCCAGCATGTTCGTGCGGAACGCACGGTACTGCTCGCTCTGGATCGACTTCGGCTCGTGGTAGACGACCACGTGGGGGTCGATCGAGCGGTCGGTGATGACGATGACCGGCGGTTCGCTCGTCGGTCGGTCCGGCGACGCCGCGTCCATCTCCTCGACGGTCATGGTTCCTCTTGTTCCAGGGGACCTTCTCCGGTCCGGCGGCCGGGGTGTCGGACTCCAGTCTCTTTTCGGATCCTAGCGAATGGAACTGCAGTGATTCCCAAAACCCTCCCCCCCTCGACGGCCGATGAGTCCCCCGGCCCGGGGGCCGCTATGATCCTGCGACGACGACGGACGGGAGCCTCATGATCCTCAGTCTCGCCGACAGCCTGTTCCGCATGTTCCGCGAGAACTCCGACGTCGTGCCGGTCTCCCGGCTGAAGAAGGAGGGACACCGCTCGGTGACGGTCCTCGACTGGGACCGGATCCAGGCCCTGATCGGCAAGGCGGTCGAGGAGGCGCTCGCCCGCCACGGCGTCGACCTCTCCCCCCGGGCGCTCCAGTCCGTGAACCAGGAGGCGCGCGAGGCGTTCGTCCGCCTGGTCGAACAGCGCGACACGTACCGCGAGTCGGCCCGCTCCCTCGAGGCGGAGCGGAGCGAACTCGCCTCGAACGTCCAGCGGCTCCGGGAGGAGCTCGAGGCGTCGAAGGGGGCGCTCGCGGCCGAGCGGGAACGCGAGCCGACCATCGACGACGTCGCCGTCGACGCGCGCGGCATGGCGAGCTTCCACGCCCGCCTCGAGGCCGAGATGGAGCGGCTGCTCGCCGACGGCGCCGGGGGCGACGTCG
>JBICIB010001004.1:0-5584 GCA_043101415.1 Planctomycetota bacterium JB042
CCGCCAGCCAGGCCCGGAGGTTCCCCCCGTGCCGCGGCGGCCGCCGGAGCGCCTCCAGCCACGCCGCCTGCACCACGTCGTCCGCGCGCGACGGGTCGAGGACCAGGCTCTTCGCCAGGGCCTCGACCCACCCCGCGTGGGCGAGCAGCGCTTCGGTCGTGACGGCGTCCGGTTTCCTCGTCATGGTCCGTCATGACACTCCCGCCCGGGCGGGAGGGGACTCGCGGAATCCTCGGTCTTTCTGCTCCCGAGCGCGAGCGGCGGGGCCTTCGCCGCCGCCTTCGTCGGCCCCTCGCGGCCACGGAGAGAGCGTGCGGGAGGCCGATCGCCGGGTTTCTCCGACTCCCCCGGGAACCGGGCCTCCCCTACCCTGTCCGAGGTCGGAACAGGAGGGATCTCATGCGCAGGAGAACGTCCATCGGGGTCGGGGTGCTCGTCGCGATCGCCGCGTCCGGTCCGAGCGCGCCGGCCGACATCGTCGTCTCCGGGCGGCGGACCGTCCGGGTCGAGGTCGACCTGTCGCTCGGTCGGTTCGCGCCGTCCGGAGAGTCGAACGACGCGTCGAACGAGGCGTGGCGGTTCTTCGTCGTCGCGCTCGGGCCGACCTCGGCTCCGGCCTTCCGGGCCGTCGGCGACGGCGAGCGGCTGCCGTACCACCGCTACGGCGCGACGGTGATCGCCGTCCGCGGAGACGTCGCCGGCGACTTCGCGGCCGCCTTCGAGGGGCGCGGGGACGGGTCGATCTCTCGTCTCCTCGAGACGTGGAAGGAGAGGCCCGGCGTCGCCGTCGCCGAACGTCAGATCGGCGGCCGCGCGTCGGTCACGGAGTCGAGCCCGGTCCAGACGCGCGTCGAGCGGTGGGAGGTCCGGAGCATCGAGGGGAACTCGCTCCACCTCGGGCGCGCCGAGGAGCGGGACCTCGACGAGGACGGGGAGCCGGTCACGGGTCTCTCCCTCGTCGGCGGGTCGAACGGGAACCTCCTGCTGCTCGCCGCCTTCGCGCTGGTCGCGCTGGCCGTCGTCGTGCGCCGGCGCTCGGTCGCGGGGCCGTGACGCCGCTCGCCGTCTCCCTCGGCGCGACGGGGCTCGCGCTCCTGGCGATCGCGTTCCCGTTGCCGGTCTACGCGCTCACGCTCGGCGCGTTCGGGCTCGTCCACGTCCTCGCCGAGCTCCGGTACGTCGACCTCCGGTTCGCGGGACGCCTGCCGGGACGGCTGGTGGCGGAGTGGTCGCTCCTCCTCGGCGGGGTCGTCCTGATCCGGATGCTGGCGATGGCCGGCGCGGTCGCCGGGCCGCCCCGCGCGCTCGCCGAGCTGGCGGTGGTCGGGCTCCTCGCGCTGTCGGTCGTCCGGCTGGCGCGGCACGCGGGGCCGCGCGGCGCCGTGGTCGGCGGGCTCGCCGGACTGGTCGTGCTCCTCCTCCTGGTCGGGAGCGCGGCGGCGCCGTTCGAGACCCTGGTGGTCCTCGCGTTCCTCCACAACCTCACGCCGATCGGCTTCCTCGCCGAGCGGACGTCGGGGGACGCGCGCCGGCGCGTGCTCTCCGCGTGCGCGGTCCTGTTCGGGCTGGTCCCCCTGCTGATCGCGACCGGCGGGCCGCGGCGGGCGCTCGCGGCGCTCGGCTGGGACGGGGCGGCGCTCGCGGTGCCGGGCGTCGGCGGGGTGGCGGACCATCTCGGCGCGTTCGTCCCGTCCTGGATCGGGGGCGCGGCCGCGGTCGACCTCTTCACCGCCGCCGTCTACCTGCAGTGCCTCCACTACGCCGTCGTGATCGGCGTGCTCCCGCGCCTCCTCCCGGCCGGGGCGCGGAGGGGGCTCGTCCTTTGGCCCGGACGGTCGCGGTTCGTGGCGATGCTCGCGGTCGTCGGAGCGGTCGGGCTGTTCGCGTTCGCCCGTTCGTTCGCCGGGACGCGCGAGCTGTACGGAGTGTTCGCCGCGGTCCACGCGTGGGTCGAGGTGCCGGTGCTGCTCGCCGCGCCGGCGCTGGCGGCCGCGGCGCCGAGACCGGCGTGACCTGGCTCCTCGCGTACGTCCTCACCGTGGCGATCGAGGTGCCGCTCGCGGCGGCGCTCGCGCCGCGCGGACGGCGGCGGCGGATCGTGCTCGACGCCTTCCTCCTGAACACCTTCACGCACCCGATCCTGACCGTCGCCGTCCGCGCGGAGTGGATCGGGTTCGGCCCCGGCGAGATCCTGGTCTGGATCGTCGAGGCGATCGGCTACCGGGCGGTCACCGGGCTCGCGACCGGGAGGGCGTTGCTCGTCTCGACGATCGCGAACGGGATCACCGTCTTCCTCGCGCTCGCGCTGGCGCGGTGAGACGTCGGACGGGCGGCGCTCGCCCGTCACCCGCCGTCCGTTCGCCCGGCCCGCCCCTCTCCGGATCCGTCCGTCGCGGCGAGCAGCGCCTCGATCTCCTCGCCGACCGCGCCGTTCCGCTCGTCCGACTCGAGCCAGAGTCTTCTGGCCTCGGCCGCGTGCGCGCCCGCGGCGTCGAGGTCGCGCAGCGCGTCGGGCGTCGCGGGATCGGCGAGGAACCGGGCGAGGCGGACGCGGTCGACGATCGACGCGGGCCTTCGTTCGACGCGTCCCTCCAGGAAGGTGCGCGTCGCGGCGGGGCGCCCGGCCTGCTCGAAGGTGGCGAGGAGGTTGGCGACCGCGATCGCGTCGTCGGGCCGCCGTTCGAGGACCCGCCGGAAGCGACGGATCGCCTCGTCGTGAAGGTCGCGCGACGCCGCGATGACGCCGAGCCCGGTCTCCGCGGTCGGGGAATCGGGGTCGAGTTCGAGCGCCTCCCGGAAGGCGTCCGCGCCCCGGTCGAGCGCGCCGAGGCGGCAGTGGCACTCGCCGAGGAGGACGAGCCGGCCGGGGTCGCGTCGCCGGGCGATCGACCGCTCGAGGTGGTCGAGCGCGCCGCGCGCGTCGCCGCGGCGGAGCTTCGCGAGTCCCTTCGCGGCGTGCGCGGCCTCGTTCTCCGGCTCGAGGGCGAGCGCGGCGTCGGCGGCCGCGACGGCGCCGTCCAGGTCGCCCCGCATCGCCCGCGCGTGGGCGAGCAGGGCGTGCGCGCCGCCGAAGGCGGGGACGAGCTCGACCGCGCGGGCCGCGGCGCGGGAGGCCTCCTCGAATCGTCCGAGGTTGCAGAGCGCGCCGGCGAGGACGGTCCAGGCGTCGACGTGATCCGGGCGCGCGTCGACGACCGTCTCGGCCAGGCGACGCGACCGCTCCGGGTCGGAGTCGCGGAAGCACTGCGCGAGGTGGGTGAGGACGATCGGGTCGTCGCCGTGGTGCGCGAGCAGCGCTCGGGCGGAGTCGAGCTGTGCGTCGACGTCGCCGGCGGCCATCGCGGCCCGGCTCCGCTCGAGGTGGTAGAGCGCGCGCGGACGGTCGGCGACGAACGCGGCGCGGGTGAGGAGCGCGACGGCCCCGGCGGGGTCGCGCTCGAGGCCGGGGAGGTCGGTCGTCTTGAACAACGCGGCGACCAGCAGGTCGAGCGCCTCCGTCGGCTCGCCGAGCCGTTCGAGGGCCCGGTCGCTCTCGTCGATCCGCCCGACCATCCGGAGCGCCGCGGCGCGCGCGCGCCGGGCCGCCGGTCCGAGCTCGCCCGCCCGTTCGAGGAGCTCGAGCGCGGCCTCCCCGTGACCGGCTCTCAGCAGCGCGATCACCTGTCCGCAGAGGGCGTCCTCCTCGGCCCCGCCGCCGAGCCGACGGGCCTCGCCGAACGGGACGAGCGCGTCCCCGGGGCGCGACTCCTCCAACAGGAAGAACCCGCGCTCGAGCCGCTCCTCCACCCGCTCCGCGAGCTCGCGCCGATCCCGCTCGCGTGCGGCGGCCGCGAAGTCGGCGCGGCGGGCGGCGAGGTATCCGGCCGCGAACAGCAGGAGGACCGTCAGGGTCACCACGCCGAGGACGAGGCGGGCGGTCGCCGGCTCGCGTCGGGCCCAACGGACGGCGCGGGCGACGGCGTTCACCGGGCGCGCCCGGATCGGGCGGAGCTCGACGATCGCGCGCAGGTCCTCCGCCAGACGTTCCGCCGAGGCGTACCGGTGGTCCGGGTCCTTCGCCAGCGCGGTCGCGACCACGACCGCGAGGTCGGCCGGAAGCGACCGGGAGAGCCGGCGCAGGTCGGGCGCGGTCCGGGTCAGGATCTCGTGGTAGAGGCCGTCCCGCGTGACGCCGGAGTACGGCAGGCCGAGGGTCAGGGCCTCGAAGAGACAGACGCCGAGCGCGTGGACGTCGGTCCGTCCGTCGACCGGGCCGACCTCCGGATCGATCTGCTCGGGCGCCATGTACGCGGGCGTGCCGAACAGGTCGCCGGTCCGCGTGAGGGTCGGCTGATCGCCGGAGAGCGCCGCCGCCAGCCCGAAGTCGAGGACGACGGGCGCGCCGGCCGGCGTGACCATCAGGTTGCCGGGCTTGACGTCGCGGTGCACCACGCCGGCGCGGTGGGCGACCTCGAGCGCGTCGGCGACGCGCGCGAAGTAGCGGAGCGTCCGTCCGAGCTCCTCGCGTCCGCGCGGCGGGAGCGGCAACGGCGCGTCGGCGCGGGATCCGTCGAGGCGCGCCCTCGTCAGGACGGCGTGGAGGGTCTCCCCCTCGACGAGCGGCATGGCGATGTACGGAGGCCACGCGTCGAGGTCGGCCTCGAGGACCGAGCAGATGCTCGGGTCGTCGAGCCGGGACGCGGTCTCCGCCTCGCGACGGAACCGCGCGAGGTCGTCGGCGGAGAGCGTGAGCCCGGTCAGGAGCTTCAGGGCGACCCGCCTCCCGAGCGCGGGGTCGAGCGCCTCGACCACCTCCCCCTGCCCCCCGCGGCCGAGCGGGCGGACGACCTCGAACCGCCCGATCCGTCCGCCGGCGGTCGGATCGGGCGTCGGGCGGGCGGTCCCCGCGACGGGCGCCGGCGAGAGCGCGCGCGTGTACTCCTCGGCGATCAGCGCCTCGTCCCCCGGGTACGCCGCCTGGTACGCGGCGAGCGGGACGGCTCGGCCGGCGTCGCGATCGTCCGCCAGCCGCCGGAGGAAGTCGGCCACGACGGCCGGGTTCGGAGAGGGGCTCGTCATGAGGTCGCGCCGGGGGGGCCGCGGGGTCGGCGCCCGTTCCCGGTTCCCGGGACGGGTCATCCTACAATCGCCGGGGAGCGACGCCCCCGCGCCGGAGGGCGCCGACCCGAGGAGCGCCATGTCCGAGCCGGGTCCGTCCGCGGAACGACCGATCGACGACCTGACGACGCGCCGGGTCCGGGGCGCCCTGCGCGGCGAGGCGCCGAGCGTCGAATGGGTCGTCCGTCGGTTCGGGCCGTGGCTGCGAGCGCAGGCGGAGGTGCGGCTCGACGCGCGCCTGCGCACGTGGGTCGAGCCGGACGACGTCGTCCACCAGGTCTGGCTGCGCGCGCTGCCGAGGCTCGCGGAGTTCTCCGTCCGCGGCGCGCGCGCGACGCCGGCGTTCCTCGCGTTCCTGAGCCGTATCCTCCTGAACGAGACGAACTCGCTCATTCGGATTTTCCGATTCAAGGAAAAGCAGCTGGGCGACGATCAGGCTCGCCATATGGTCCTCGATCGGACCGGTGACGAAGATGATGCGCTCCTT
>JBICIB010001005.1:0-2553 GCA_043101415.1 Planctomycetota bacterium JB042
GACGTCGGTCCCCTCGCACCACGAGATCGACTGCGCCGTCGCGTAGTTCGTCGAGCTGATCGCGACCGCGCGGAGCCGCCCCTCGTCGAGGTTCCGCCGGATCCCCAGGAGCCGCCCGTCGGTCGAATCGAACGTCCGGTGCAGGAACGCGCGGAGCGGGCTCGTGTCGACCAGCCCCCGCGTCCGGGGCGCGAACTCGCCGCCGCCCGACAGGAGCCGCGCGGCCCAGCGGGCGACGTTCCCGACGAGGTACGACGGCGCGGTCGTCAGGACCTGGTCGACGGTGAGCGAGCGCCACGCCTCCGTCAGCGACTCGACCGCCTCGGCGAACGTCCCGCGCCCCTGCGCGAGGTGGACCGCGTTGATCGCCCCGGCCGAGGTCCCGGTCAGGATCCCGACCGGGAGTTCCGGGCGATGCCGGGCCAGCGCGCGCAGCACGCCGACCTGGAACGCCGCCCGCGCGCCGCCGCCGCTCATCACCAGCGCGAAGTGCTCATTCCGCGCCGCCGTCGTACGATCCATCGCGACCTCCCGCCGCCGCGTCACCTTACAATCCGGCCGATTCGCGCGCGCCCGCCCGCCGGACCGGTTTCGGCGCAGGTCGATCGCCGCCGCCGTCGCACGGGACGATGATGGATTCCCCCGACCGAGACCCGCTGGCCCGCCTCAAGGACCTGTTCCAGCGCGCCGCCGACCTCGCGCCGCCCGACCGCGCCGCGTTCCTCGACGCCGCGTGCGAAGACGAAGCGCTGCGCGGGCGGGTCGACGCGATGCTCGCCGCGCTCGACGAGGGGGACTCGCTCGGTTCGCCGCCGCTCGCCGCGACCGAGCTGGTCGACGCGCCGGCCGAGGGGCCGGGGACGGTGATCGACCGGTACAAGCTCCTCCAGCAGATCGGCGAGGGCGGGTTCGGCGCGGTCTACATGGCCGAGCAGCTCGAGCCGGTCCGCCGGAAGGTCGCGCTGAAGGTCATCAAGCTCGGCATGGACACGAAGGAGGTCGTGGCGCGCTTCGAGGCCGAGCGGCAGGCGCTGGCGATGATGGACCACCCGAACATCGCGCGCGTCCTCGACGGCGGCGCGACCGCGACCGGGCGGCCGTACTTCGTGATGGAGCTGGTGCGCGGCGTCGCGATCACCGAGTACTGCGACGGGAACGCCCTCCCGCCGGACGAGCGGCTCCGGCTGTTCGTGACCGTCTGCCTGGCGATCCAGCACGCCCACCAGAAGGGGGTGATCCACCGCGACCTGAAGCCGTCGAACGTCCTCGTCACCCTGCACGACGGCACGCCGGTCCCGAAGGTGATCGACTTCGGGATCGCGAAGGCGATGCACGGCCGGCTGACCGACAAGACGCTCTTCACGCGGTTCCAGCAGTTCGTCGGCACGCCGGCGTACATGAGCCCCGAGCAGGCGGAGCTCTCCGCGCTCGACGTCGACACGCGCTCCGACATCTACTCGCTCGGCGTCCTCCTGTACGAGCTCCTGACCGGGTCGACGCCGTTCGACACGACCGCCCTCCTGAAGAGCGGCCTCGCCGAGATCCAGCGGGTCCTGCGCGAGGTCCCGCCCGAGCGCCCGTCGCTCCGCATCTCGACCGGCGGGCGCGCGCGCATGGGGCCGGGCGAGGCGTCGCGGCGCGAGGTGGCGCGGCGGGTGAAGGGGGACCTCGACTGGATCGTGATGAAGGCGCTCGAGAAGGAGCGCGTCCGCCGGTACGCGACCGCCAGCGAGCTGGCCGAGGACGTGATGCGCCACCTCCGGCAGGAGCCGGTCCTCGCCGGCCCGCCGTCGGCGCTCTACCGGGCGCGGAAGTTCGTGGCCCGGAACCGCGGCGCCGTCCTCGGCGGCGGGGCGGCGATCGGCGCGCTCCTCCTCGGATCGGTCGTCGCGCTGGCGTTCGCGGTCGAGGCGTCGAGGCAGCGGGACGAGGCCGCGCTGCAGCGCGACGAGGCGGCGCGCCAGCGGGCCGAGACCCTCGCCGCGCACGACAAGGCGAACACGCTGACCGACTTCCTGGTCCGGTCGCTCGCCCTCTCCGACCCGGCGTTCGCGCGGAAGCCGGACGTCTCGGTCCGCGACGTGCTCGACCACGCGGCCGAGCGGAGCGGCGAGGCGCTCGCCGGCCTCCCCGAGGCGGAGGCGCGCGTCCGCGCGACGATCGGCATGGCGTACGCGTCGCTCGGCGAGAACGGCCTCGCCGAGCGCCACCTCCGCCGCGCCGCCGCCCTCTACGAACAGCTCGACGAGCGCGACGCGGTCGACCCCGTGGCGCGCTACGACGTCCTCTGGCGCCTGACCCACGTCCTGTTCAAGCTCGAGCGGAACGACGCGATGAGCGTCGCGCAGCACGCCCGCCGCGTCGCCCACGACCACGTCCGGGCGCGCTTCCCCGAGCTCGCCGCCGTGCTCGACGAGTTCATCGAGGCGGTGAACCGCGGCGCCTACTCGACCGACGCCGCCGCGATCGAGGCCGCGGACCGCGCGTTCCACCGCTCGGTCGAGACGGCGGAGCGCGCGATCCCCGCCGGCGACCCGCTCTGGCGCGTCCTCG
>JBICIB010001006.1:0-3324 GCA_043101415.1 Planctomycetota bacterium JB042
ACGCGCGGAGGGCCGCGCACCGTCCGTAACGCGGCCCCCGCCCGGCGGGCGGGACCGGTCGGCCGGCGCCCGCCGGGGACACCCCGGCCGCGCGCGACCCGCCCGGTCACCCGGTCACGGGCTCACCGGATCACTGGGCGACGGCGCGGAGGCCGTTCGACGCGCCGTCGACCGCGGTCCCCGTCGGGTTCAGGACCCAGCACTGCATGTAGATCGACGTGTTCGCGGGGATGCCGGCCGGCCAGACCGCCGGCAGCGTGAACGAGCCGGACACGTCGGTCGCGACGTTCAGGATCACGTTCAGCGACGGCACCATGATCCCGCCCTCGAACGGGACGTCGATCTGCGTCAGTCCGACCACGAACAGCGTCGGGCGCGACGCCGCGGCGTTGGTCAGCGCGAGCGTGAGCGGCGAGCCGGACGTCAGCGGCCCGGAGCCGGTGAATGTCGGCACGCCGGCGCTCCCCGCGAGCGCGTGCCCGAGGTCGAACCAGGCGCCGTGGATCGTGAGCTGCCCGACGAGCCGGACGCTCGTGAGGAAGACGGTCTGGGTCCCGAAGATCCCGCCGAGGTCGATCGAGAGCGAGCCGAGCGTGACGTTCGTCGCCGCGGCGAAGCCGAAGCCGCCCGCGTTCAGCCCGACGGAGAGCGTCGCCTGGATCGCCGGCGGGTCCGGCGGCGGCGGGACGACGATCGGCTGGTTGACGGCCGAGACCGGCGCCGGCCCCGGCACCTCGAGCGACGCCGACGCCAGGTCGCTCGGGACCTGGCTCGTGACGTCGAGGTTGTTGAACGGGATGCCGTTCCACGTCACGTCGACCTCGACCTTGGTGATCGTGTAGTCGACCGCGTAGACCGACGCGGCGGGGTCGACCGAGGTCGGCGACGTCCAGTTGACGTCCTGCCCGGTCGTCGTCACGTCGAACGTCCAGGTCTGGCCGGCGCTCGAGAGCGGAGCGGCGAGCGCCGCCGCGAAGAGGGTCGCGCACAGGGTTCGGGTCAAGGTCGGTTCCTCTCGTCTCTCTGGGGAGTGATCCTCTGAAGTCCGGGGACACGGTAACCCGGTCCCGGGATCCGGTCCAGACGCGGGTCCTTCCCCGGGGTCCGGGATCGGACCCGGGCCCCGCTGTCCGGCCCCGTCCGACGCGAGCGGACCGGCGGCTCGCGGCTCATCCGCTCCGAGGGGCCGCGCCGCTCGAACGGCCGCCGCCGCCCGTTACACTCCGGGGATGACCGAGGACGCGAGCGCGGCCCCCGAGTCCGGCCCGGGACCGGACGACGTGAGGGGAGAGGTGACGAGACTCCTCGCGCGGGTCGGCGACGACCCGTCGGGGAACGTCACGGACGAGCTGCTCCCCCTCGTCTACGAGGAGCTGCGCCGCCTCGCCCAACAGGTCCTCCGGAACGAGGGGAGCGGGCGGACGCTGCAGCCGACGGCGCTCGTGCACGAGGCGTACCTCCGCCTCGCCGACCAGTCCTCGTCGTGGCAGAACCGCCGTCACTTCCTCGGTGTCGCCGCGCAGGCGATGCGCCGGATCGTGATCGACGCGGCCCGGATGCGGCGCGCCGACCGGCGCGGCGGGGGGTGGCAGCGGGTGACCCTCTCCGCGGAGTCGGGACCGGGGCGGGACTCCGACGTCGACCTCCTCGCCGTCGACGAGGCGCTGACCGAGCTCGGCCGCCTCAGCCCGCGGCAGGCGCGCCTCGTCGAGCTCCGGTTCTTCGCCGGGCTGTCGGTCGAGGAGGCGGCCGGCGTCCTCGACGTGTCGCGCTCCACCGCCGAGGCGGACTGGCGGGTCGCCCGCGCCTGGCTCGCCGCGCGCCTCGACGCCCCCCCTCCTCCCGCCGCCGACTGACCCCGATCGATGCGAGTCCCGTGCCCGACACCGACGCGGGCCGGCCCCGGCGGGCGGGCCGTTCGACGCGCGATCGGACCGTCTGCTACGCTCCCCGGATGAAGACGCCCGACGCCGCGCCCCTCCCCTGAACGATGGCGAGCAACACGTTCGGCACGCTCTTCCGCGTCACCACGTTCGGCGAGTCGCACGGGCCCGCGCTCGGCGTGGTGATCGACGGGTGCCCGGCCGGGATCGCGCTCTCCGAGGACGACCTCCTCCCCGAACTCCGGCGGCGGCGCCCCGGCCAGAGCGACGTCACGACGGCGCGCCGCGAGGAGGACCGGCCGACGATCCTCTCGGGCGTCTTCGAGGGGAGGACGACCGGGATGCCGATCGCGGTCGTGATCGGGAACACGGACGCGCGCCCCTCCGACTACGAGCACCTCCGCGACGCGGTCCGGCCCGGCCACGCCGACGAGACGTACGCCGGGAAGTACGGCCACCGGGACCACCGGGGCGGCGGGCGCTCGTCCGGGCGCGAGACGGTCGCCCGGGTGATCGCCGGCGTGGTGGCGCGCAAGCTCCTCCCGCCCGACCTCCGGATCGTCGCCCACGCGAAGCGGATCGGACCGCACGTGGCGAGCCGGTTCGACGAGGCGGAGATCGAGCGGAACCCGGTCCGGTGCGCCGACGCCGACGTCGCGAAGGAGATGGTCGAGTACGTCCGGTCGCTGAAGGAGCGGCACGACTCGACCGGGGGGCTCGTCGAGATCGTGGTCCGGAACCCGCCCCCCCACCTCGGCGAGCCGGTCTTCGCGAAGCTGAAGGCGAGCCTCGCCCACGCGATCCTGAGCGTCGGCGCGGTGACCGGGTTCGCGTACGGCGCCGGCTTCCGGGGGGCGGAGATGACCGGCCGGGAGTACGTCGCCGACCGGGCGTCGTTCGGGGGGATCCTCGGCGGGATCTCGACCGGGGAGGACCTCCGGCTCGAGGTCTCCGTCAAGCCGACGACCTCCCTCGGCGACGTCGCCCGAAAGGGACGGCACGACCCGTGCATCGTGCCGCGGGTGATCCCGGTCCTCGAGGCGATGGTCGCGATCACCCTCGCCGACCTCCGCCTGCGGGCGCGCGCGGCGGGGCACGCCGCCCCGGTCGATCCGGACGGCACGGCCTGACGGCGGACGCTCCGTTCGAGATTTCCGCCGAAGGGTGTCACCCTCCGGCGTCCGACCAAATCCGGAGGGCGCGCGCCGACCCGAGCGCGCCCGGTCGACCCACGGAGACCCCATGCGATCCGCCCTCCTCCCGCTCCTCTTGTCGCTCGCCTTCCCCCTCCTCGCTCCCGACGCGTCCGCTCAGGACGCGCTGACGAAGCAGGCGATCGGACGCCTCGACAAGGTCGAGGGGATGGTCGCCACCCTGAAGGACGGCGACGTCGACTCGGCGAACTACTGCCTGAACCAGCTCGGCTGGGCCGGGAAGCGGC
>JBICIB010001007.1:0-2645 GCA_043101415.1 Planctomycetota bacterium JB042
TCCGCATGTTCAGCCTCCGGCCCGCCAGCCGTCCGCGACGTCCCACGGCGAGTGGACGTCGCCCGCGCGTGGCGCGGCGTCGCCCTCGCGGGCGGCGGCGCCCCTCGGCGTCGCGAACTCGGAGAGCGCCGCCGCGATCAACGCTTCGTCCGGCGGCTCCGCCTCGGCGTCCGCGGCGGGGACGCCCATGTGGTCGGCGACGAAGGTCGTCGTCGCCTCGCCGCGGACGAACACCTCGTGGTCGAGGATCGCCTTCAGGTACTCGACGTTCGTCGAGATCCCGAGGACGGACGTCCGATCGAGCGCCGCCCGCATGCGTCGGATCGCCGCCGGCCGGTCCTCGGCGTGCACCAGCAGCTTGGCGACGAGCGAGTCGTAGTGGATCGGGACCTCGTCCCCCGACTCGAACCCCGTGTCGACGCGGATCCCCGGGCCGTCGGGATACTCGGCGAGCAGGATCCGCCCCGTCGACGGCGCGAAGTCGTGCGCCGGATCCTCGGCGTTGATCCGACACTCGATCGCGTGGCCGAGCCCCTCGATGTCGTCCTGGACGAACGGCAGCGGCTGGCCGCCGGCGATCCGGAGCTGCCAGCCGACGATGTCGATCCCGACCACCAGCTCGGTGACCGGATGCTCGACCTGGACCCGCGTGTTCATCTCGAGGAAGAAGAACTCCCCGGACGGGACGACCAGGAACTCGACGGTCCCGGCGCCGACGTATCCGCACGCCTGGGCCGCCCGGACCGCCGCCGCGCCCATCGCGGCGCGCAGCGCGTCGTCGAGGAGCGGCGACGGCGCCTCCTCCACGATCTTCTGGTACCGCCGCTGCACCGAGCACTCGCGCTCGCGGAGGTGAAGACAGCGCCC
Source organism: Planctomycetota bacterium JB042 (assembly GCA_043101415.1). Classification (GTDB taxonomy): domain Bacteria; phylum Planctomycetota; class B15-G4; order B15-G4; family JADJEK01; genus JAUIEL01. Next base: position 868 of record JBICIB010001007.1, read on the forward strand.
GTGCCGGTCCGCGAGGACCTGGATCTCGACGTGCCGGGCCGACTCGAGGAACCGCTCGAGGAAGAGGCGGCCGTTGCCGAACGCCTTCTCCGCCTCGCGCCCGGCGCTGGCGAGGGCGTCCTCGAGCTCGGCCTCCTCGCGCACGATCCGCATCCCTCGCCCGCCGCCGCCGGCCGCCGCCTTCACCAGGAGGGGGAAGCCGATCCGGACCGCCTCGGCGCGGAGCGTCGCGAGGTCCTCGCTCCCGTCCCCCTCGAACCCCGGGACGACCGGGACCCCGGCCTCGGCCATCGCCCGGCGCGCCGCGGTCTTGTCCCCCATCAGCCGCATCGCGTCGCCGGGCGGGCCGACGAAGCGGAGCCCCGCCGCCTCGACCTCGTCCGCGAAGTCGGCGTTCTGCGAGAGGAAGCCGTATCCCGGGTGGATCGCGTCGGCGCCCGCGTCCTTCGCGACGGCGACGATCACGTCCCGCCGGAGGTAGCTCTCCGCCGCCGGCCCGGGGCCGATCTCGATCGCGAGGTCGGAGACGCGCGTGTGGCGCGCCCCGCGGTCCGCCTCGCTGTGGACGGCGATCGCGCGGACCCCGAGTTCGCGGCAGGCCCGCGCCACGCGCACCGCGATCTCTCCGCGGTTCGCGATCAGCACGCTCCGAATGTCACCCGCGCCGGTCATCGTGGCCGCTCACATCCGGAAGACGCCGAACTCGGTGTCGTCGACCGGCGCGTTCAGGCAGGCGGAGAGGGCCAGGCCGAGCGCGCGCCGGGTCTCCGGCGGGTCGAGCACGCCGTCGTCCCAGAGGCGCGCCGTCGAGTGGTACGGGTTCCCCTCCTCCTCGTACTTGTCGAGGATCGGCTGCTTGAACCGCGCCGCCTCCTCCTCGTCGAGCGGCGCCTCGCCGCGCCGCTCGCGCTGGTCCTGCTTCACGGTCAGGAGCACGTTCGCGGCCTGCTCGCCGCCCATGACGCTGATCCGCGCGTTCGGCCACATGAACAGGAAGCGCGGCTGGTAGGCCCGCCCGCACATCCCGTAGTTCCCGGCGCCGAAGCTGCCGCCGATGATCACCGTGATCTTCGGCACCCGCGCGTTCGCCACGGCGTGGACCATCTTCGCGCCGTCCTTGGCGATCCCGCCCCGCTCGTACTCCCGCCCGACCATGAACCCGGTGATGTTCTGCAGGAACAGGAGCGGGATCTTCCGGAGGGCGCAGAGCTCGATGAAGTGCGTCCCCTTCAGCGCGCTCTCGGAGAAGAGCACGCCGTTGTTCGCGACGATCCCGACCGGGTAGCCGTGGATGCGCGCGAATCCGCAGACGAGCGTCGTCCCGTAGTTCGCCTTGAACGACCGGAACCGGCTCCCGTCGACGATCCTCGCGATCACCTCGTGGACGTCGTACGTCTCGCGGAACGAGGCGGGGAGGACGCCGTACAGCTCCTCGGGGTCGTACTCCGGCTCCTCGGGCGCGGCGACGTCGAGGTCGACCCGCTTGGTCGTGTTGAGCGAACGGACGACCTCGCGACAGAGCTCGAGCGCGTGCTCGTCGTCGAGCGCGTAGTGGTCGGCGACCCCCGACTCGCGGGTGTGCACCTCGGCCCCGCCGAGCTCCTCCGCCGTCACCTCCTCGCCGGTCGCCGCCTTCACCAGCGGCGGCCCCCCGAGGATGATCGTCCCCTTCCCCTTCACGATGATCGTCTCGTCGCTCATCGCGGGCACGTACGCCCCGCCCGCGGTGCACGACCCCATCACGACCGCGACCTGCGGGATCCGCTTCGCGCTCATGC
>JBICIB010001008.1:0-3939 GCA_043101415.1 Planctomycetota bacterium JB042
AACAGCGGGTGGCTCGGGACGCCGGGGGACTTCCTCCACGCCGCCTTCGTCTTCGACGCGATGTACGCCTGACCGAACCGCCCCGCCTCGGGCGGCTGGTCGAACGAGGGCGATCCGGGGCCCGAGAGCCACGCCTCGAGCGAGGCGCGCCGCTCCGCGAAGCCCGGCACGAAGTGGCCCGCGTGCATGCCGCCGCCGTCGACCGCCGCCTGCAGGCCCGCGAGGGCCTTGGCGTGCTCCTCGGCGCCGAGCCCGCGGATCGCGCCCACGACCGCCGTCCATCGCTCGCGGACGTCCGCCCAGGACGGGCCGTCCGGGACCACTGGGGCGTCCGGGCTCCGACAGACGAGCTGCGCGAGCCGCTCGAGATCGTCGAGCGACACCTTCGACAGGCGCGCGAGCCAGGCCGGGGAGGCGTCGACGGTCTCCTCGGTCCAGACGTCCTGCGCGACGTCGGCCAGCAGCGGCCGGAGGTCCGTGAGCAGCTCGGTGTCGTACGTCACGCCGCTCTCGAACGCCTGCTCGGAGAGGACCCGGTGGCAGAAGCCGTGGATCGTCGCGATGGTCGCCTCGTCGAAGCCCGAGAGCGCGGCCTCCAGGCGGGCCGGCGCCGCCTCGACGACCTTCCGATCCTCCATCAGCCGCTCGAGCAGCGCGTCGCCGCGCGCGTCGCGGTCGACGAACGCCGCGCGCGCTGCGGCCAGCCGGGCGCGGATCCGGTCGCGCAGCTCGGCCGTCGCGGCCTCAGTGAACGTGACGACGAGGATCCGGTCGAGCGGCACGCCCTCCGCGGCGACCAGCCGGACGACCAACGACGCGATCGTGTACGTCTTCCCGGTCCCGGCGCTCGCCTCGAGGACGGTCGTCCCGGGCTCGAGCGGCGCGGTGGCGTCGAACGGCGCCGGGCGGCTCACGCGCCGCCTCCCGCCGCGAGGGACGCGAGCAGCGGCTCGCGGACGGCGCGCGCCGTCTCCTCGAAGCCGTCGCAGTCGACGAGCTGTCCGGTGTCGAAGACGCGGGCGAAGTACAGGTTCTTCGACGGCGGCGGCGGCGCGCCGTCTGGGATGAACGACGGCGCCCACGCCTTTCGAGCCTCCGCCCACCCATCGGTCACCAGCGCCCACGAGGTCTCCGGCTCGAACGGGACGACGCCTCCCCGCGCCCGCTCGTGCAGCGCGACGAGCCGCGCGAGGTGCTCCCGGGCGTCGTCGACCGCCGCGAGCCGTTGCTCCTTCGCGTGCGGCGGCCGTTTCTTGTCGTACGTGACGAGCAAGGTCTCGAACGGCCGCCCGGTCTCGACGTGCGCCGCGAGATGAAAGATCCACGCCGCCAGCCGGTACTTCGGCTTGTCGCTCGAGTCCTTCACGAACAGCGCGACGTCCGCGCCGGGCCGGATCGGCACGCGGCCGACGACGCGCCCGCCGCCGACCGGGACGTCGACCTCGAGCCACTCCGGGGCCGTGACGCCCCGCGACCGCAGCTCGGCGAGGAACGTCCGCATCCGCTCCGCCGCGTCGTCGAGCAGCATCTCCCCCCTCGTCCCGAGCGGAAGCGACCCCGCCGCCCGCGCCGCGGCGACGACCTCCTCGATCGCGCGCCCGGAGGCGAGCCCCTCGAGCAGCCCGTGCCGGAGCTGCCACGCCTCGAGCGGACCGAGGTCCATCGCCTCGCGGTCCTCGAACGTCTCCTCCGCGCCCGGGAACGCGACCCGAAGGCGCTCGCGCAGGAGCGTCCGCGCCGGGTTCTCGAGCGTCCGCCGGAGCGCGTCGAGCGACACGACCCCCTCCTCGACCTCCTCCGGCCGCGGGGGGAGCGGCGCGGAGACGAACGGCTCCGGATCGCTCCCCTCCCCGTCGATCGCGCGCGCCCCGGCCACGAGGTCGGCGCGGTAGCTCTGCCGCGCCGCGTCGTCCGCCCGGAACGCCGCCGGCGCGAACGCCTGGAGCGGGTGCTCCTGCGTCTCGACCTCCCCGACCGCCTCGACCAGTTCGCTGACGACGACCGACGGCGGCAGGCGCTCGTTCGTCCGGACGCTCCGTCCGGTGTGGAGGATCAGGAGCCGGTCGCGCGCGGCGAGCAGCGCCTCGAGGAAGAGCTGACGGTCCTCGTCGCGCGGGTCGCGGTCCCCCGCGCGCGGCGCGGCGCGCACCAGGTCGAACGACGCCGCGGGCCGGCCGCGGGGGAAGACGCCGTCGTCGAGGCCGAGCAGGCAGACGACCGCGTGCGGCACGCTCCGCATCGGCACCATCTCGCAGAACGTCACGCCGCCCGCCGCGAAGACGGCCCCCGGCGCGGCGCGGTCGACCCGGGCCGCGAGGACGTCCCGCGCCGCGGCGAGGTCGAGCCGCCCGTCGAACCGCCCCGCCGCCGCCTCGTCCGGCAGCGCGAGGAGCGCGTCGCGGACCGCCTCGTGCTCCCACGCGTTCCGGTCGTCGCGCGCGATCAGCTCGAGGACCCGCAGGAACGCGTCGACCCACTCGCCGAGCGGCCGCGGCCCGCGCTCGAGGTCGCGGGTCCGCTCCGCCAGCGCCTCCACGAACGCCGCGAGCCCGCCGAGCGCCGCCGTCTCCGTCCCCTCGACGTCGTCGACCGGGAGGACGCCGGCGAACGTCCGCCCCCCGTCGCCGCGCATCGCCAGCCCGAGGAGGAGCCGGTCGAGGCCGAACCGCCAGGTGTTCCGGTCGGTCTCCGGCTGGCGCTCGGCGGCCCGGTGCGCGGCGTCGCGCCCCCACCGCACCCCCGCGCCGCGGATCCACTCGCCGACCCGGTCGAGCGTCCCGGCGTCGAGGCCGAACCGGTCGCTCACGACCGGCAGCGACAGGACGTCGAACACCTCGGTCGCGGCGAGGCGCCCGCCGGCGAGCTCGACGATCCGGAGGAACGCGTCCGCGACCGCGCTCTCCCGCCGCACGCGCTGGTCGGCGATCCGGAACGGGATCGACTCCTGTTCGGCGCGGTCGGTGCCGAAGACCGCCTCGACGAGCGGCGCGAACGTCTCGAGGTCCGGGGTCATGCAGAGGACGTCGCGCGGCTCCAGGTCCGTCCGCTCGGCGAACAGCGCGAGCAGCCGGTCGTGCAGCACCTCGACCTGGCGCATCGGGGAGTGGCAGGCGTGGACCGCGATCGACCCGTCGGCCGGCCGCTTCGTCGCCGGACGGAGCTCGAGGAGGTCGGTCTGCACCGCGCGGAGCGTCGAGGCGTCGCCCGGCGCCTCGAACAGCGCCTCGCCGGCCGCGTCGACGTACGTCTCGTCCTCGAGCGCCTCCTGGAAGTCGCGGCCGAGCCGGCCGAACGCCGCGAGGAGCGGGTGCCCGTCGTCGAGCGCGAGGTCGTCCGGGTCGATCCCCGTCGCGGCCGCCTCCCGCCGCGCGCGCCGCGCCTCGCGAGAGGTCCGGACGTGCCCCCAGTACTCGCGGCTCGGCGCGGGGACGAACAGGTCGACCGGCACGTGCCGGGCAAGCGCGGCGAGCAGGCGGACCCAGAGCGGCGGGAGCATCGAGACGCCGAACACGGACACGCGCGGCGGGAGCCCCGGCGCGTCGAGCGGCGCCCCCGCGCAGCGCTCGAGGAACCGCTCGGCGCGCGCCGCCGGGTCGTCCCCGCCGAGACGTTCGCGGACGGCGTTCCAGAGGACCGGCTGCCACCCGTCGCCCTCGCCGCCCCCGTCGCGCCACCGCCGGCAGAGGTCGGGACGGTACGCGTGGTAGCGGTCGAAGAGCGTCGCGACCCGGCCCGCGAAGCGGTGGGCGCGGGGCGTCTCCAGGTCGGGATCGGCCGCGAGGTACCGGCGGACGTCGGCGAACGCGGGATGCCCGAGGAGGTCGGCGAGCGCCCCGAGCACGCTCCACGGCAGACGCTCGGCGTCCCGCGTTCGCCGACGTCCGCCGGTACCTCGCGGCCGATCCCGACCTGGAGACGCCCCGCGCCCACCGCTTCGCG
>JBICIB010001009.1:0-2598 GCA_043101415.1 Planctomycetota bacterium JB042
CGTCGCTCTTCCGATCTGGGACGCCGGCACGAGGTGCCCCGCCCCGTCGCCGAGCATCCGCTCGAACGTGAGGCCGCTCCCCGAGGCGTGGAGCTTCTCGAACAGGAGGTCCTCGAGACCGTCCCCGTCCCAGTCCCCCCACGCCGACGCATGCACCTCGGCGGCGGCGAACGAATGGACCTCGCCCGACGTGAAGCGCGCCGAGCCGGTCCCGAGGAGGGTCCGGACCTGCGACTGCCCGACCATCACGTAGTCGAGGCGGCCGTCCCGATCGAGGTCCACCAGGTACGCCCGCGCCGTGATCCCGAGGACGCCGCCCGCCATCGGGTACGCCGGCTGGACGAAGTTCGGGTCCTGGCCGAGGGCGACCCCGGCGAGGGCGAGGGGAAACGAGAGGATCGGGGCGATCCGGGGGCGACGCATGTGGATTCTCCGGGGTCGGGGCGGGCGGGGGCCAGAGGGACGAGCGGAACCGAAGGCCCCGCGTTTCGCGGCGGAGCCGATCGATCTCGCCCCGTGGTTGTCGCGAGCCGCCCGCGGGGACTCACGATCCCGGTCGAGATCCCGAGATTCGGCCTCAGCTCCGGAACAGCTCCCCGAGGCTCTTCCCGAGCAGCCGGCTCGCCGCGAGGAGCGAATAGAGGAGGAGGACGGTCCCGATCACTCCCATCGCGCTGGCGATCTGGGCGCCGTCCGCGATGTCGCCGAGCAGGACGTAGATCGCCTTCGCGATCGGGAAATCCTTCTCCGTCGGGGCGAGGATGAGCGACTCCGAGACCTCGAGCATCGCGAAGGAGAACGCGAGGAGGCCCCCGGCGAGCAGGTTCCCGGCGAGGAGCGGCAGCGTCACCCTCCGGAGCGTGGTCCACCCCGAGGCGCCGAGGTTCTTCGACGCCTCCTCCAGCGCGACCGGGACCTGCCGGAAGCCGGCGTCGGCGGCGCGCACGACGTACGGCAGGCGTCTCACCGCGTACCCGAACACGAGGAGGACGAACGGATCACGCAGCGGGTCGATCGGCGTCTTCGAGAACGCGTACGTGTACCCGAACGCCAGCACGATCCCCGGCAGCGCGAGCGGCAGCATCGCCACCGCGTCGAACAGCGCCCCGAGCCGCCCCTTCCCCCGGACCGCCAGCCAGGCGATCCCGACCCCGAGCACGAGATCGATCGCCGTCGAGCACGCCGCGTAGATCAGCGAGTTCTTCACCCCGACGTACGCGATCTCGTCGGTCAGGACCCGTCCGAAGTGCTTCAGCGAGAAGTGCTCCGGCACGATCGAGAAGAACCACTTCTCGGAGAACGCGACCAGCGCGATGGCGAGGTGCGGCAGGAGGGTGACGACGACCAGGACCACGAACCCGAGGGCGAGGAACGGCTTCACCCGCGGCGGGATCGGACGCGTCCGCGCGACGACGCTCCCCTTCGTCGCCTGCTGGCCGGTCCGCCGGCTCACCGCGCGGCGCCCGAGCAGGAACAGGACGAGCGACAGCGCCAGCACGATCACCACCAGCGCGTACCCGACCGGGTCGCGGCTCCCCTCGGTGGCGCGTTCGAAGATCTGCATCGGGACGAGGTCGCGGACGTCGAACACGATCGGCGTCCCGAGGTCGGTCAGCGCGAAGATGAAGACGATGATCGCCCCCGCGAACCACCCCGGCAGCACCAGCGGGAGCGTGACCCGGCGGAACCGCGTCCAGCGCGACGCTCCGACCGACTCCGCCGCCTCGTCGAGCGACGGGTCGATGTTCGACAGCGACGCGACGACGTTCAGGAACAGGATCGGATAGAGGTGGAGCGTCTCCATCAGCACCACGCCGAGGAGCGGGTGGCCGCCGAGGAAGTCGATCGGCTCGTCGGTGACGCCGAGCTCCATCAACGCGAGGTTCACCGACCCGAACCGCGCGAAGAGCTGCCGGATCCCGATCGCGGCGACGAACGGCGGGAGGACCATCGCCGAGAGGAGGAGCCCCTGGAGCAGCCCCTTCCCCCTGAACTCGTAGTGCACGAACAGGTGCGCGAGCGGGAACGAGACGACGCTCGCCAGGAGGGTGACCGCGACCGCCACGACGAGCGAGTTGACGATCGAACGGACGAAGACCTCGTTCTGGAACGCGAGCGAGAACGCGCCGAGCGACGGCGTCCCGTCGACCAGGAAGGCGCCGCCGAGGACGTGCGCGACCGGCCAGACCAGGAAGGTCAGGAAGAACGCCGCCAGGAGGAAGATCGGGACCGCGCGCACGGGGGGCTCTCGGATCGCTCGTTCGTTGCGGGGGGGACGGGCCGGGGTCTCGCCCGGTCAGGCCTTCGACTTCAGGGTCTCGTACGTCCCCGGGCTGTCGGTGACGGTCGGCAGGCCGGACCCGGCCCATCCCTTCCGCGACGACTCGTGCGGAGCGTCGGGTCGGCCGCCGAAGCCGCCGTCGATGTTGTGCAGGAGCGCGTACCCCTCCCCCGCGAGGATCTCGCAGGCGCGCGCGGAGCGCCCTCCCATCTTGCAGCCGACCACCAGCGGGGTCGCCGGGTCGACGTTCGCCTTCACGACCGCGAGGAACTCGGGGTTCGGCTCCATCCCTCCCGGGCCGAGGTGGAAGATCGGCA
>JBICIB010001010.1:0-8249 GCA_043101415.1 Planctomycetota bacterium JB042
GAACTACGGCAGCTTCGACGTCGTCGACAAGAGCGTGTCGATCGTCGGCGACCTGAACGGGAACGTCCGCGTCGCGTCGAGCCGCGTCCGGAACCTGACGGCGGAGAAGCGGGTCCTCCTCTCCGGCCTCCGGTTCGTGCGGCTCCACGCGGACGACCTGACCCGTCCGTCGCTCGAGCTCGCGCACAACGACGGCCTCGTCTTCCTGGAGCGCATCCTGACGCTCGCGCCGGAGGACCAGGCGGCGCTCTTCTCCGCCGGCCTGCGCGTCGACGACTGCGACGGCGTGACGGTCGTCGACTCGCTCCTGTTCGGCTCGCGCGGGTTCCAGGGGTTCGTCGGCCCGGGGCCGTTCCTCTACCGGCACGAGGCGGTCGCCGCCCGCGACGCGACGCTCGCCCTCTGGGACACGTTCCTGCTCGGCGGACGGGGAGCGAAGGGGAGCTTCAACCTGTTCCTCCCCGACACGTTCCTCCCCCCGACGCGCGGCGGCCACGGCCTCGCGCAGGAGGGCGGGTTCACGTTCGTCTCCGGCGGGTCGATCACCGGCGGTCAGGGCGGGGACGGCGACCTGAGCCTCGTCCACCTCTCGTGCCTCTCCGGCGAGGAGGGGGGCGACGGGATCCACCTCGACGCGCACGGCGAGGTCCGCCTCCTCGACGTCCAGCCGGAGGGGGGCGTCGGCGGCATCAAGGGGGGGGACCTCTGCGTCCACGGACCGCCGGGAGAGCCGCTCGGGGTCGTCTCGGGCCAGGTCGCGACGATCCCGGGCGAGGCGACCCGTCTGGTCGCCGACTCCCCGTTGCGCGAGGGACAGAACGCAATCCTCGTCCTGGAGGGACCGCCGGGGGCGCCCGCGCTCCTCGCGCTCTCGCTCGGCGTCGACCACCTCCACCTCGCCGCCGCGGCCGGCACGCTCGCGACGCCGCCCGGCGCGCTCTTCGTCCCGTTCGGACCGCTCGACCCACAGGGGTTCGCGGTGGCGACGGTCGGCGTCCCGGAGCTCGGCGTCGGGGTGCTCGGCGTCGTCGTCACGGCGCAGGGGGTCGTCGCCGGGCCGGGCGGCGGCGTCCGCCTCACCGCGCCGACGCGGATCGTGGCGCTCGACGCCTCGCTCTGAACGAGACGCCCGGCGCGAGCGCGGGGGCCGTCCCTCGCCCGCGCCGCCTCGTCAGTCCTCGAGAGGCCGCCCCGTCACCGCGAGGTTCCGCTTCGGGATCGAGAGGACGAACGCGGTCACCGCGCTGGCGGAGACGCGCGAGTCGTCGCCGTACCCGGCGTTGTCCCGGTTCGGCTGGTAGTAGAAGCTCCCGTCGGGGCACTGGGCGAGCGCGAACCACCACCGGTTCGCGTCCATCAGGCGCCGGAAGCTCTTCGGGTCGAGGTGCGCGGCGAGGGCGGCGTACCCCATCCCCATGATCGGCGAGCCGTGCGTGTCGGGGAAGCTCTCCGGGTGCTCGCCGATCACGCGGGCGTGGGCGAGCGCGCGCTCGCGGTGGGCGCCCCCCTGGTACGGGGCGAGGAAGTTCGCGATCCCCGCCGCGCCGGTCCGCCCCATGTCCGCCCAGTCGTCGTCGCCGGCGACCTGGTCCTCGTACCAGACGTAGCCGTTCTCCCCCGTCGCGCGCTCGAGGAACGCGTACGCCGCGTCGTGCCGCTCCCGGTCGATCTCGACGCCGCAGCGGTGCGCCAGCGCGAACGCCAGCGCCCCCTGCGCGGTCAGCATGGCGATCGGTCCGTACCCCTCGAAGCCGGGGTTGTGCCCCCAGCCGCCGTGCGAGTCCGCCGGGTCGCGCGGGAAGGAGTTCGGGTGGGTCTCGCGCACCTTCGGGTTCACCTGCGCGAGGCTCGTGTACTGGTTCGCGTGGAGCAGCGCGATCACCTCCTCCAGCTCGGGGACGACCCACTCCGCGCCCGTCGCGAGGTGGAACTCGGAGAGGACGATCGCCGCCGCCATGTAGCGCCAGTGGATCAGCCACGAGTCGTCCTGCGCGGCGGTCGTCCTCGCGTGGTACCGCGCGTTCCGCTCGGCCGCCGCCCGGTGCTCCTTCCTCCCGCTCGCCAGGAGCGCCAACGGCGCGAACGTGTCGTGCGGCGGACTCCCCCACGAGCCGTCCTCGCGCTGCTGCTCGACCAGGAACTCGAGCAGCTCGTCGAGGATCCGCGCGCTCTTCCCGCAGTCGGCGGGAAACGTGTCGGAGAACGCTCCGTACCGTCGCCCGACCTTCAGCGAGACCCGCTTGCGGCGTCCGTCGCGCCGGACGAGCAGCTCCAGCCGGCCGTCCCCCCGCGGCCCCTGGCTCGCCTCGAGCGCCTCCGCGAACTCGAGGATCGGCCCGTCGGCGCCGAACACCTCCATGCCGTAGCCGTTCCGGTGTCCGGTCCGGAACGGCCGCCCGCCCGCGCCGACCAGGGCGTCGCCGACCCGCACCTTCCCGGCGGCCGGCGAGCCGTCGAGGACGTGCTTCACGACCAGCTCCTTCGGCGCCTCCTCGACGAGCCGCACCCGAAGCCCGGTGATCCCGAGGTTCAGGTACCACCCGTCGACCGCCGCGTCCGGCCCCGCGTGCGCCCGCCGGTTCCAGGGCGAGCCGTCGGGGAAGTAGTGGACCTGGGCACCCAGGGGGGCGCTCGAGGCGGCGACGAACAAGACGGCAGGAAGCGCGGAGTGGATTCGCATGTCGCGATCGTACGACCTCGCCGGCTCGCCTCGTCCCGACTCCCGGCCCCTCCATCCGATCGGCAGACGGCGCCGGCGACGGCTAGACTGACCGCGCCGCCTCACCCAGTCGAGCCCGTCCATGCCCACCCTGCTCCGCGTCGCCCCCGCCGCCCTGATCGCCCTCCTCCTCGCCGACGACGCCCTCGGCCAGCGCGGCCGCCGGGGCCGCCACCAGGAGCCGGTCGAGCTGAAGCACTTCACCTACGAGAAGGTCACCTTCGACGCGCCGAGCCTCGACGGCGACGAGGGAGGATTCGGGATCTTCCTGCCGGTCGGATACGACGAGGACGCCGAGACGCCGTACCCGTGGGTCCTCTGGCTGCACGGCATGTTCGAGGACGGCGACCGCTTCCACGCCGGGGGGGGCGCGAAGGCGCTCGACGCGCTGCGCGGGGAGGGTCGGATCCCGGCGCTCGTGCTGGTCACGCCGACCGCGCCCCGACGCACGATCTACGCGAACGGCGAGGCGGAGGGGGACATCGAGGACTACGTCCTGAAGGACGTCACGGCGTACGTCGAGGAGCACTACCGCGTCGCGGAGGACCGCGCCGGACGCGCGCTGATGGGCGTGAGCATGGGCGGCATGGGCGCGCTCCGGATCGCGTTCAAGAACCCGCGGCGCTACGCCACCGTCGCCGTCCACTCGGCCGCCGCCCTCCCGCCCGACCCGACCGTCCTCGAGGGGCGGAGCGCGGAGCGGGTGCGACGGTCGATCGAGTGGCTCGGGCTCGGCGAGCTGCTCGGCGACCCGATCGACCCGGAGAAGTGGGCGCTCTACATCCCGTCCGCGATCGTGGAGGACCTCTCCCCGGAGGACCTCCACGGCCTGCGGATCTTCTTCGACGCGGGGACCGAGGACCGATACGGTTTCGGGCCGCCGAACGCCCAACTCCACGAGCGGCTCGACGAGCGCGGGATCGACCACTCGTTCCGGCTGGTGGAAGGGGGCGGACACTCCTGGGGGAGCGGGTCGATGCCGGAGCGGCTGGAGAGATCGCTCGAGTTCGTCGCCGCCGGGTTCGCGCCGGAGGAGGACGGGGAGGATCGAGACGGCGCCGACGGCGAGACCGAGCGGCCGGACACGGAGGGACGGAACGGGTCGGGCGGCCGCTAGAGCGCCGTCCGACTCGCCGCCGAGGCCGCGATGTTCAAGACCCTGCCGAGCGGGATCTTCACCGTCCTCCGCAGCCGCCGCGGCCAGCGGAACCTCCGGGTTCTCGCCGTGTTCTCCCTCGTGCTCGTGGCGATGATCGTCGCGTTCACCCTCGGCTTCCACTACCTCATGCTGCGCGAGGGGCAGGAGCACACCTGGCTCACCGGGCTGTACTGGACGCTCACGGTGATGTCGACGCTCGGGTTCGGCGACATCACGTTCCACACCGACCTCGGCCGCGCGTTCGCGATCCTCGTCCTCCTCTCGGGGATGATCTTCCTCCTCGTCCTCCTCCCGTTCACGTTCATCGAGTTCTTCTACGAGCCGTGGATGCAGGCGCAGGCCGAGGCCCGCGCGCCCCGGCGGCTGCCGGCGTCGACGGAGGGGCACGTCCTGCTCACCCACTACGACCCGGTGACCGCCGCGCTGATCCGCCGGCTCGAGCAGTTCCGCTACCGCTACGCGGTGATCGTCCCCGACCTCGAGGAGGCGCTCCGGCTGCACGACCTCGGCGTCGACGTGCTGGTCGGCGACCTCGACGACCCGGAGTGCTGGCGCCGCGCGCGCGTCGATCGGGCCGCGCTCGTCGCGACGACCGGCAACGACGTCACGAACACGCACGTCGCCTTCACCGTCCGCGAGATCGCGGAGAGGGTGCCGATCGTCTCGACCGCGACGCACCAGGACTCGGTCGACGTGCAGATGCTCGCGGGGAGCAAGTCGGTCCTCCGCCTCGAGGAGATGATCGGACAGTCGTTCTCCCGCCGGATGCTCGGGGGTGACGCCCTCGCGCACGTCATCGGGAGGTTCGACGAGATCCTGATCGCCGAGGCGACCGCGTTCCGCACCCCCCTGGTCGGGAAGACGCTCCTCGAGAGCGACCTCCGTCGCAAGGTCGGGGTCTCGGTGCTCGGTGTCTGGGAGCGCGGCACCTTCGAGGCGGCCCGCCCCGACACCACGATCCACGACCACACCGTGCTGGTGCTCGCGTGCACCAAGGAGACGCTCGACCGGTACAACGAACTGCTCGCCATCTACAACGTCTCCGGCGAGCCGGCGCTGATCCTCGGCGGCGGCCGCGTCGGCCGGGCGACGGCCCGCGCCCTCGCGACGCGGGGCGTCGAGTACCGCATCGTGGAGAAGGTCGAGGGGCGCGTGAAGGACCCGCGCCGCTGCGTCGTGGGGGACGCCGCCGACCTCGACGTCCTGAAGCAGGCGGGGGTCGAGAAGACGCCCACCATCATCATCACCACGCGCGACGACGACGTGAACGTCTACCTCGCCGTCTACTGCCGCCGCCTCCGGCCGAACGTCCAGATCATCGCGCGCGCCACGCACGATCGGAACGTGTCGACGCTCCACCGGGCCGGCGCGGACATGGTCCTCTCGTACGCCTCGATGGGCGCCGGCGCCATCATGGACATGCTGAAGAAGAGCGAGGTGATGACCGTCGTCGAGGGACTCGACCTGTTCCGCGCGGAGGTGTCGAAGGCGCTCGCCGGGAAGACGATCGCGGAGTCCTCGATCCGCGAGGAGACCGGCTGCAGCGTGGTCGGGATCCGGACCGGCGACGCCCTGCGCGTCGTCCCCGAGCCGGAGACGGTGCTGGAGGCGGGGGCGAGCCTGATCCTGATCGGGACGAGCGAGTCGGAACAGGCGTTCTTCGAGCGGTTCTCGGACGAGGCCCGGGGGCGCCGCTCCCCCCCCTGACCCACGCTCCGTCCCGCCCCCCGCGGACCCCCTCGGACCTCCCGGACTCGCCGCCGGATCGCCGGACGGATGCTTGACGAACCGGGTCGAGTTCGCCAAAGAGGATGGTCGCGCGAGCCGACGAGAGGGCGGAACGGAGCCGGAACCCGGCCCCGAACCCCGTCTCAGGCATGAACTGACAACGACTTACGGAAGCGACCCCCCGCTCACATGGCGAAGAACCTGGTCATCGTCGAGTCGCCCGCCAAGGCGCGGACGATCAACAAGTACCTCGGAAAGGACTTCGTCGTGAAGGCCTCGATGGGGCACGTCCGCGACCTGCCGAAGGGGAAGCTCGGCATCGACGTCGAGCACGACTTCGCCACCGACTACTCGCTGATCCGGACCCGCTCCGACACGGTGAAGGACCTGCGGAAGTCGGCGAAGACCGCCGAGGCCGTCTACCTCGCGCCCGACCCCGACCGCGAGGGGGAGGCGATCGCCTGGCACCTCATCCACGCCTTGGACATCCCCGAGGAGAAGGCGTACCGGATCACCTTCAACGAGATCACGAAGCGCGCGGTCCGCGAGGCGCTCGAGCACCCCGGGAAGGTGAAGGAGAACCTCGTCAACGCGCAGCAGGCGCGCCGGATTCTCGACCGCCTCGTCGGGTACAAGCTCTCGCCCCTCCTCTGGGAGAAGATCGCGCGCGGCCTCTCCGCCGGACGGGTCCAGTCGGTCGCGGTCCGCCTGATCGTCGAGCGCGAGCTCGAGATCCGCGCGTTCACCCCCGAGGAGTACTGGCGCGTCACCGCGTTCCTGTCGCAGCAGGGAGTCGTGATCGCGCCCGACCCGCTCCCGAAGAAGGAGTCGCCGGACGAGGCGGAGTGGTACGAGGATCACGACGACGTCTTCACCGCCGAGCTGAAGCGGAAGGACGGCCAGACGCTCGAGCTCGGGAACGAGGCGGACACGACGGCCGCCGTCGCCGAGATCGCGAAGCACCCGTTCGTCGTGTCGTCGGTCGAGAAGAAGAAGAAGTCGGTGAAGGCGCCGCCGCCGCTCACCACCTCCCTCCTCCAGCAGCAGGCCTCGACGCGCCTCCGGTTCGCGGCGAAGCGGACCATGCGCGTCGCCCAGCAGCTGTACGAAGGGATCGACCTCGGCAAGGGCGAGTCGGACGGTCTCATCACGTACATGCGAACCGACTCGTACCGCCTGGCGAACGAGGCGATCGAGGGGGCGCGCGAGTACATCCAGCGCACGTTCGGCGACCAGTACGTCCCGGAGAAGCCGAACGTCTACGCCGCCCGCAAGGGGGCGCAGGAGGCGCACGAGGCGATCCGGCCGACCGACATCCGGCGGACGCCGGCCGACCTGAAGCAGCACCTCACCAGCGACCAGTACCGCCTCTACAAGCTGATCTGGGAGCGGGTCGTCGCCTGCCAGATGTCGAACGCGGTGTTCGACCAGACGTCGGTCGCGATCGACGCCGGCCCGTACACGTTCACCACCCGCGGCCGCGCCCTCGTCTTCGACGGCCACCTGAAGGTGAGCGGCGTCGACAAGACGTCCGGCGAGCAGAACCTCCCGGCCCTCGCCGAGGGGGAGACGCTCGACGCGTGGAAGGTCGACCCGAAGCAGCACTTCACGCAGCCGCCGGCCCGGTACTCCGAGGCGACGCTCGTGAAGGCGCTCGAGAAGAACGGGATCGGACGGCCGTCGACGTACGCCACGATCCTCTCCACGATCCAGGACCGGGGGTACGTCAAGCTCAACGAGCGGAAGTTCTGGGCGACCGACCTCGGCGAGGTCGTGAACGAGTCGCTCGTGAAGCACTTCCCCGACATCTTCGACTACGAGTTCACCGCCGGCATGGAGTCGAAGCTCGACCGGATCGAGGCCGAGGAGGCCGACTGGCTGAAGGTCGTGCGGGAGTTCTACGACATGTTCGCCAAGGACCTCGACGAGGCCTCGGAGAACATGGCGAACCTCAAGGTCCAGGACGACCCCGAGGGACGCAAGTGCGAGGACTGCGGCAAGCCGATGCTCCTCCGCATGAACCGCTTCGGCCGCTTCCTCGGCTGCTCGGGATACCCCGACTGCAAGTCGATCCTCCGCATCGGCGAGGACGGCAAGGCGGAGGACAAGCGCCCCGCGCCCGAGCCGACCGACGAGGTCTGCGAGAAGTGCGGCAAGGAGATGGTCATCCGGACCGGGAAGCGCGGCCGGTTCATGGCCTGCACCGGCTGGCCGAAGTGCAAGAACACCTTCTCGGTCGACGAGGACGGCAAGCCGATCAAGCCGAAGGTCGTCGAGGAGCAGTGCCCGAAGTGCGAGGGAACCGAGATGGTCGTCCGCTTCTCGAAGCGCGGCCCCTTCCTCGGCTGCACGAAGTACCCGAAGTGCCGCGGCACGAAGCCCCTCCCCGACGCGCTCAAGGCCGAGCTCGACGCCGAGCGCAAGAAGCAGGAACAGCAGCAGGAAGAAGAAGAAGTGTCCTAGCCGCTGCGCGGCTTGGAACGCGTTCGGGAACGTCTGCGCGTTCGCTACGGCGGGGCCGGAGGAGGGATGAGGCTCCGAGAGCGACCCCGCAGCGCGACTCGAAACCGCGCGGAGACCCAGCCGGACGCAACGCGCGAGGACGTGAGCGGGTCGGAGAGCTCGTCCCTCCTCCGGCCCCGC
>JBICIB010001011.1:0-4439 GCA_043101415.1 Planctomycetota bacterium JB042
CCCGAGCGCGCGGAGCGACCGGCGGGTCACGCGCGCCAGCAGGAAGACCGCGGCCTCCCCCTCGCCCGCCCGGAGTCGCACCAGCGCCTCGCCCCGCTCCGCGCCGTCGATCCGGTCGACGACGCAGGCGAACGAGTTCAGGATCGAGATGCGCGGCTCCTCGTCGAGCGCGAGGCTGACGTCGCGCGCCAGGATCCGCACCCTCAGCCGCGACCCGACCGGCCGCTCGACCCGGCGGACGTGGATCTCCCCGCAGGGCGCCTCCAACGTCGTCAGCCAGTCGTCGTCGTCGTGCGCCGCCACCGTCCCCTCGATCACCGCGCCGAGGGGGTCGCCCGGCTCGTGCGAGAGGTCCGGGCGCGCCAGCAGCTCCTCGACCGGCCCGATCTCCTCGACCCGTCCGTCGCGCAGCGTCACCATCCGCGTCGCCAGGCGCGCCACCTCGGAGAGCGAGTGCGTGACCAGCACGACCGGGACGTCGAGCCGCTCCTCCAGCGACGCGAGCACCGGCAGGATCTCCCGCTTGCTGGCGCGGTCGAGCGATGCCAGCGGTTCGTCGAGCAGGAGGAGGCGGGGCCCCGCGGCCAGCGCCCGGGCGAGCGCGACGCGCTGCCGCTCTCCCCCCGACAGACCCTCCGGCCGGCGGGCGAGGAGGGGGCCGACCGAGAGCCAGCCGACGACGTCGTCGAACCATCGCGCGCCGACGCCGCGCGCCCTCCGCCGCCACGCGTACCGCAGGTTCCCCTCGACGGTCAGGTGCGGGAAGAGGCTCGGTTCCTGGAAGACGAGTCCGGCCCGCCGGCGGTGCGGCGGCACGAAGACGCCGCGGTCGCTCTCCTGCCAGACCTCGCCCCGCACGACGACCCGTCCCCGAGCGTCCGGCTCGAGCCCGGCGAGCGCGCGCAGCACCGTCGTCTTCCCCGCCCCCGACGGCCCGAACAGCGCGGTCACGCCGCTCGCCGGGACCGCGAACGACGCGTCGAGCGCGAAGCCGCCCCGCGCGAGCGCGAGGTCGATCCGGAGCTCGCCGGCGTCCGCCGCGGCGCTCACGCCCCCCCCGTCGGGACGACGCGCGCCCGCGACTGCACGAAGACGAGCACCAGCAGCGAGAACGCGATCAGCCCGCCGGCGATCGCGTGCGCCTCGTCGTACCGGAGCAGCTCGACGTGCTCGTACAGGGCGATCGACAGGACCTGGGTCTCCCCCGGGACGTTCCCGCCGATCATCAGCACGACCCCGAACTCCCCGACCGTGTGCGCGAACCCCATCACCGCCGCGGTCGTGAACGCCGGCCGGGCGATCGGGAGCGCGACGGAGAAGAACCGGTCGAGCCGCGTCGCGCCGAGCGTCGCGGCGACCTCGAGCGGCCGCTCGCCGATCGCGCGGAACGCGTTCACCAGCGGCAGCAGCACGAACGGCAGCGAGAAGACGATCGATCCGATCACGACGCCGGCGAACGAGAAGACGAGCCGCGGCCCGCCGACCGCCTCCCACGGCCCGCCGATCGGACCGTCCGGGCCGAGCGCGACGAGGAGGTAGAACCCGATCACCGTCGGCGGGAGGACGAGCGGCAGGGTCAGGAGCGCCTCGACCCACGGCCGGCACCGACATCGCGTCCGCGCCAGCCACCACGCGAGCGGCGTCGCGAGGACCAGCAGCGCCGCCGTGCTCGCCGCCGCCACGGCGAACGTGATGCGGACCGCCGTCCACGTCGAGGGGTCAGTCGACACGCGCGTACCCGAACGACTCGATCTTCCGCTGCACGGCGGGACTCACGAGGGCCGCGAGGAACGCCGCCGCCTCCGCGCTCCGGGGGCCGCGCAGCACCGCCGCCCCCTGCCGGATCGGCGCGTGGAGCGACGCCGGCACCTCGACGTGCGGCACCTTCGCCGCCCGCGCCTGCGCGAGCGCGACGAACGCGATCTCCGCGCTCCCCGCGTGCGCGAACGAGAACGCCTGCCCGACGTTCTCCCCCCGCACCAGCCGCTCCTCCACCGCGTCCCGCACGCCGAGCCGCTCGAGCACCTCGACCGCCGCCGCGCCGTACGGCGCCACCGCCGGGTTCGCGATCGCGACGCGCCGCACGCGGGGATCGACGAGCAGCTCCGCCGGGGGGCGCGCCGGATCGACCGCGCTCCCGACCAGCGCCAGGCGCCCGCCCGCGTAGACCGCGCGCCCGACTTCGGCGACGTGCCCCGATCGCTCGAGCAACTCCGGCCGCACCTCGTCCGCCGCCAGCAGCAGGTCGAACGGCGCCCCGTTCCCGATCTGCGCTGCGAGCAGCCCGGTCGACCCGACCACCGCCTCGGCCACGATCCCCGTCGACGCCGCGACGTCGGGGGCGACCGCCGCGAAGGCGACGGCGAAGTTCGCGGCGACCGCGACGCGCAGCGGGCGGTCGGCGTCGCGGGAGCACGACGGGAGGAAAGCCAGGAGCAGGAGGAGCGTTCGCATGCGGGAGCCGATGGACAGAAGAGGCAGGGGAAGAGCATACGCAGGTCGTCCGCGTGGCTCGACGGCGCTGGCCCTCGGGCACCGGACGCCGGGGAACGGGAGGGCGAGGGGAAGACCGGGCCACGGAGAGCCGGAGGACCGGAAAGCCGGGCCTCGGGGGCCGGGAGGACGGGCACCGAAAGCCCGTCCGCTCCGCGACCCGACGCCCGCCATCCCGCCCGGTCCCCGGTCTTCCGGCCACCCGGTCTTCCGGCCACCCGTGACCCGGCCTTCCTCTCCCTCTCCCGCTCCCCGGTGTCCGTCATCCGGTTCCCGAATTCGACGACCGGCGGAACGGCACCGACGCCACCCCCCTCCCCCTCACTGCGTCAGCTTCTTCGGGATCGCCCCCTCCATCACGAACCTCCGCGACACCTCGGCCTGCGCCGGGACGGTCCGCTCGGCCGGGCGCGCGGCGAGGAACCGGAGCGCCGCCCCGAGCGGCACGTCCCGTTCGGGATCGTCCCCCAACGCCTCGCGCTCCTCCAGGCCGACGACCGTCGTCTTCAGCGCGTGCGCGACGAAGATCGGGCGGACGAACGTCGACTCGAGCGCGCGCCACAGGGCCGCCTCGCCGCCGTCGGCCGCCGCCGCCTCGACGTCGGCCGCGGACGGCGGCGCGTCGCGGCGCTCGGGAGGCGCGTCCATCGCGCGCCCCGAGTGCGTGAACGCCACGCTCTGCAAGAGGAACCGCACGACGTCCGGCTCGGCGTACCCGAGCGTCGCGTGCCGGACCGCCGCCGCGAACGTCAGCCGGTGCGTCGCCCAGAGCCACCCCTCGGCGACGTCCGGGTCGCGGTCGTGCGCCTCGTCGAACCGGAGCAGGCGGTGCGCGGCGGCGACGACGAGGTCCTTCGCCACCTCGGACGGCGCGCTCCCCGCGGCGAGCGCGTCGACCAGCGCGTCGACCGCCGCCGCCGGGCGCTCCGCGTCGAGTACCGCCGCCCGCAGCGCGGCCCGGTCGTGGTGCGCCCCGCTCCCGCCCGCGAGCCGCGCGAGTGCCTCCTCCGTCCCCGCCGCCTCGTCGAAGCGCGCGAAGTACCCGCGCATGTACGGCAGCGTGTCCTCTCGCGTCGCCATCACCGCCGACACGAGCAGCCCCGGCCAGACCTCGGCGGCGCGCGCCGGTTCGACGTGGTCGAGCAGCTCGCGCCCCTTCGTCACGTAGATCAGCTCGTGCCCGAACCCGGTGAAGTGCCGCGCCAGCGCCCGGTGGATCCAGCGCTCGACGGTCGCCCGATCGACGCCGGCCGCGAACGCCCCGGCGAGGAGTCCGCGCGCGCGCGCCTCGTCCTCCTCCTCGACCGCCGCGACGAGGGAGGCGCCGTCGTCGTGCACGGCGTCGCCGAGCGGGGCGACCTCCGCGCGCGGCGGCAGGCGGAGGTTCTCCTCCGCGGCGAGCTCGATCGGATGCGCGAGCGCCCGGATCGCCTCGGGGCCGTCCTCCGCGATCCGCAGGACGTCCGCCGCGGCGGCGAGCGCGTGCGTGGTGCCGTACTCGGCGCGCCGCGCGTCGTCGGCGCAGACGTCGACGAGGAGATCGGCCGGCGTCGCCCCGGCGCCGAGCATGCGGACCGCGTCGCGCAGCGCCCGCCCGACGTCGCCGGTCTCGAGCGCGCCGATCAAGCTGTTGCGCGCGGTCGCGATCGTCGCGGCCGGGTCGGGGTCGGCGAGGTCGACCTCGAGCGCGCCGCCGACCTCCCGGACCGGGTAGTGGCGCACCCCCTCGCCCCCGACGAGGCAGCGGCCGTCCCGCACGTCGAACTTCCAGTTGTGCCACGAGCAGGTGAGGCGCTCCCCCTTCAGCTCGCCGGTCGAGAGCGGATACCCCTCGTGGGGGCAGCGGTTGTCGAGCGCGAACGCCTCGCCGTCGTCGGTCCGGCCGAGGACGAGCGCCCGCCCGTCCACCTTCGTCGTCCGGAGCGTCCCGGTGGCGAGGTCGTCCG
>JBICIB010001012.1:0-3096 GCA_043101415.1 Planctomycetota bacterium JB042
CGCCGCCGGCGACGCGGACGTCCTCCTCTCCACCAGCATCGTCGAGGCGGGGCTCGACCTCCCGCACGCGAACACGATCCTGATCGACCGGCCCGACCTGTTCGGCCTCGCCGACCTCCACCAGCTCCGAGGGCGGGTCGGGCGGTCGGACCGGCAGGCGTACTGCACCCTGCTCGTGCCGCCGAAGCCGCTCCCGGACGTCTCCGAGAAGCGCCTGAAGGCGATCGAGGAGCTCTCCCACCTCGGCGCCGGCTACGACATCGCGATCAAGGACCTGGAGATCCGCGGGGCGGGGAACCTCCTCGGCGCGACCCAGAGCGGACACATCGCGGCGGTCGGGTACGACCTGTTCGTCCAGCTGCTCCGCCGCGCCGTCGCGGAGTCGCAGGGGAAGCGTCCGCTGCCGGAGCCGGTCGAGACCGACGTCGACGTCGGGGTCGAGGCGTTCCTGCCCGGCGAGTTCGTCGAGAACGCCGGCCAGCGCATGGAGCTCCTGCGGCGGCTCGGCGGCGCGGACGGACCGACGCTGGCGGAGATGCTGGCCGAGCTGAAGGACCGGTTCGGCCCCCCGCCGCGCGTGGCGCGGAACCTCGCGGTCCTGTTCGCCCTGAAGCGTCGCTGCCGGTCGATCGGGGTGCGCCGGGTCCTCTACCCGGGCGGCGAGCACGTCCTGATCGAACTCGAGAACGCGCGTCGGTTCGCGAAGGCGGACCCGTTCCCGGCCGGAAGCCTGATCCCGATGGCCGAGGCGCTGGTCCACTGGATGCTCGACGAGGACGAGCACGAGCCGCAGCGCGTGCTCGACGAACTGGAACGCCGACTCCTCTCCGAGACCTGAACCGCCCGGACCGGCGCCCCTCTGCTACCCTCGGCCGGACATGACCGGCGCCCCGTCCATCCTCGCGCTCCTCCTCGCGCTTCCCCTCCCTCTCGCCGACGACCGCGCGGACGGGGTCGCCGTCGACCAGGTGCTGGCGACGGTCGAGGGGGTGGCGATCCTCCGGAGCGAGGTCGACCGCCGGGTGGCCGAGCTCGGCGAACGGGTCGAGGAGGCGATCGTCCTCCGGCAGCTCGTCCTCTCGACGCTCCTCGAGGCGAAGGCGAAGGAGGCGGGGGTCGAGGTCGAGGACTCCCGATTGGACGAGGTGATGGCCGAACGGGTCGAGGCGCTCGGCGGACCGGAGGCGTATCGCGATCACCTGGACGCGCTCGAGCTCGACTTCGAGACCGACCGGGTGCGGGTCCGGGACGCCCTGCTCGTCGACGAGTACGTCCGGCACGCGCTCGGCATCGTCCGCGGCTCTCCCCACCTCCGGCCGCACCTGGCTCGCCGGGTGCACGTCACCCCGCGCGAGGTCCAGGCACACTACCGCGCCCACCGGGAGCGGTACCGGGTCGACGGCCGGACCGAGGTCGGGCGCCTGGTCGTGCCGAAGGCGGCGTTCGCCGACGAATCCGCGGCCCGGGCTCGCGCGGAGGAGCTCCGGGCGAACGCCGAGCGCGGCCCCGGCGGACTCCGGGAGGCGGTCGCCGAAGACCCCCGGGTCCGCTACGCGGAGGTGACGCTCTCGCCCGATCAGCGCGCGGCCTTGCGCCGGGACCTCCTCCGGGCACTCGAACGGACCCCGGTCGGCTCGCCGAGCGAGATCGTCGAGACCGCCTCGTCCTTCCTCCTGCTGGTCAAGCGGGCCGAGGAGCCCGCCCGGACCCTGTCGTTCGCGGAGGCCCAGCCGATCGTGTTCGACTTCCTGACCGAGTCGAAGGTGAGGGAGGCCCGCGTCGAACTCTCGCGAGAGCTCGTGGCGGAGGCCGAGATCTGGCCCGAGGGCCTTTTCCCGCAGGATCTTCCGAACGACGAGCAGGCCGTTGCCCCGGCCCCGCCCCCGCCCTAGAATCGAAATCTTCCGAACCGGTGCACGAGGCTCCCGTTTCGTCCCCCCGTTCGGCGGCCCCTTTCCATCTCCACCCGCCGGCCCGGCCGGCGGGAACGGTTCCATCTCCGCCTGGGAGAACTCGGTATGACGGACCACTATCCCGAGCTGCACTACGAGCGCTCGCACGGCCCCGGCGGTGACGAGCCGACGTTCGAGGAGCAGCTTCGCGACATCCTCAAGTCGGCACCGTGGCTCGCGGTGTCGTTCGTCGTCCACGTCGTCATCTTCCTGATCCTCGCCCAGTTCCCCTGGGACGTCGGCAAGCCGCCCGAGGACGACATCATCATGACCGCCTCGATGGACGAGCAGGAGATCGACCCGATCGAGGAGGAGGAAGAGGAAGAGGAGGAAGAGGAGGAGGTCGAGGAGGAAGAGGTCCAGCTCGACGACCCGATCGTCTCCGAGGACGAGGTGACCGAGGAGGAGTTCACCACCGAGAACGAGCAGCCGCTCTCCGACGCCCCGTTCGAGGGGAAGGGGATGAACGACGTGCTCGGCGTCGGCGGCGGCGCCGGCGGCCGGTTCGGCGGCAAGTACGGCGGACGCGGCTCCGGCCGAGGGGGCGGGCGGGCCAGCCAGAAGGCGGTCGAGTGGGGTCTCGAGTGGCTGAAGCGCCACCAGGATCCGCGCGGCTTCTGGTCGTGCGCGAACTTCTCGAACATGTGCGAGACGAACCGGTGCGACGGCGAGGGCGACCAGATGCACGACGTCGGGGTCACCGGCCTCGCGCTGCTCGCGTTCCTCGGCTCCGGCAACACCGTCAACCACGGCAAGTACAAGAACGTCGTCCGGAAGGGCCTGAAGTACCTGCTCGGCGTCCAGGACCCGGAGTCCGGCTGCTTCGGCGAGGTGAACTCGCATCAGGCGTTCCTGTACGACCATTCGCTCGCGACCCTCGCGATGACCGAGGGGTACGGCCTGTCGAAGTGGCCGATCCTGAAGGAGCCGGCGCAGAAGGGGATCAACTTCATCCACGCCGCGCGCAACCCGTACAAGGCGTGGCGCTACGCCTACCCGCCGGACGGCAACAACGACCTCTCCGTGACCGGATGGATGGTCATGTGCCTGAAGTCGGCCGAGGACTTCGGTCTCAAGGTCGACAAGGCGGCGTTCGAGGGCTCGAAGCTGTTCATCGACGAGATGACCGACGAGAACACGTGGC
>JBICIB010001013.1:0-2985 GCA_043101415.1 Planctomycetota bacterium JB042
GCCGCGCGCGGCTCGGCCGTCCACACGTTCACGCAGACCCAGGACGTCTCCGACGGGAGCGGCGGACCGTGGCTGACGGGGCACGTCTACCTCGTGATGGCGGCGATCACCGTTCCGGCCGGGCAGACGCTCACCGTCCAGCCCGGGGCGATCGTGAAGTTCGACTCCGGCCGGAGCCTCGTGGTGAAGGGGACGCTCGCCGCGGTCGGGACCTCGGGATCGCCGATCCGCTTCACCTCGCTGAAGGACGACGCCGTCGGAGGGGACCACAACGGGGACGGGGCGGCGACGGCGCCCGCGAAGGGGGACTGGCGGAGGATCGACCTCTCCTCCTCGGCGACCGCCTGCGTGATGCGGTGGTGCCGCGTCCGGTACGCCGGGCAGAGCGGCTCCCGCGCCGTCGACTGCGCCACGACCGGGTTCACCATGACCGACTGCGCGATCGAGGACGGGCTCGGCCCGGGGCTCGACCTCACCGTCTCCGCGGGCCCGATCGAGCGGAACGCGTTCGACCGGTGCAAGCGGGCGGTCACCGGCATGACGCCGAAGTGGCTGCACTCGTTCCGCGACAACACCGCGTCGGGGAACGTCGAGGGGGACCGGCTCCGGGTCGACGGAGCGGGGACGTTCGGCACGACGCTGACGACGGACACGACCTGGTCGCCGTCGAACTCCCTGAACGGGTCCGGAGAGATCGAGCTGTACCGGCCGATCCTGCTCCTCGCGAACCGGACGCTGACCGTCGAGGCGGGGACGTCCCTCCTGTTCACCTCCTCGTCCGACGTCCTCGACTTCGACGGCGATCTGGTGACGAACGGGACCGCGACCGACCCGGTCGTCCTGACGTCGGCGGCGGACGCGCAGTTCGGCGGGAGCGGGGCGGCGCCGGGAGACTGGATCGGCGTCCGGCTGGTGCAGTCGGCCGCGTCGGTCCTGACGCACACCGAGATCCGGTACGCGGGGAAGTCGGGCGGCGCCGTCCGCCTGTCCGGCACGGACGCCGCGTTCGTGTCGTGCACGTTCGCGCACTCGGCGGGCGACGGCCTCGACGCCGGCGGCAGCGCCCCGACCGTGACCGGGTGCGACTTCGTGTCGAACGCCGGGTACCCGATCAGCCCGGTGCCGATCGACGTCCTGGCCGGGTTCTCCGGCAACACCGCGGCGGGGAACGGGTTCGGGGACGCGGTGGCGCTCGGCGGCGGCGACCTCGACGCCGCGTTCTCGCTCGGTCCGGCGCCGGCGTTCAACGGGACCGGCGCGTTCATCCTCTCCGG
Organism: Planctomycetota bacterium JB042; assembly: GCA_043101415.1. Taxonomy (GTDB): domain Bacteria; phylum Planctomycetota; class B15-G4; order B15-G4; family JADJEK01; genus JAUIEL01. The sequence continues at coordinate 1,275 of JBICIB010001013.1, forward strand.
GACGATCACCGTCGGGACGTCCGGCTCGCTGACCCTCGGCTCGGGCGTCGTCCTCAAGGCGGACCCGGCGACGCACCCGGAGATCCGCGTGTTCGGCGTGCTGGCGTGCGACGGGCAGCCCGGCGCGGAGGTCGTCCTCACGTCGCTGCGGGACGACGCCCACGGCGGCGACCTGAACGCCGACGGCGCCGCGACCGCCCCCGCGCCCGGCGACTGGGACGGCGTGAAGCTGTTCCAGTCGAGCGACGCGAGCACGTTGAAGCACACGCGCATCCGGTACGCGGGGCGGAACGGTCTCCGGTCGCTCCTGCTCGACGGGTCGGACGCGGCGCTGACCTCGTGCGTCGTCGAGCACGGCGGCGGTCCGGCGCTCGCGGCGAAGGACTCGGCGCCGACGGTGAGCGGTTGCGCGTTCGACCACTGCGCCGGCGCGGCGCCGGTGATCGACCTGCCGCTCGAGAGCGTCGCCGGCTTCACGGCGAACACGGCGCAGGGGAACGCGCACGGCGACTCGATGCGGTTCGCCGGGTCGACCGTGAGCGGCGCGCTGACCGTCAAGAAGGAGAACGCCCTGAACGGCGACGGCGTCTTCGTGTTCGACGGCACCGCCGTGATCGCGAACGGCGGGGCCATGACGGTCGAGCCCGGGGTGACGTTCAAGTTCGCGTCCGACGACGCGCTGTGGGTCTCCGGGACGCTGGCCGCGGTCGGGACCGATCTCGAGCGGATCGCGTTCACGTCCCTCGCCGACGACCACCAGGGGATCGACACGGGGAACGACGGTCCGACCACCGGGACGCCCGGGGACTGGGAGGGGATCCTCGTCACCCTCTCGGGAGACCTCGTCCTCTCGTACGTCGACGTCCGGTTCCCCGGCGCGAACGGGGAGCCCGGGCTGACGATGAACGGCGGGGTCGCCGCGCTCGACCACGTCGCGATCGCGGACGGCGCGTCGTACGGACTGCGGCAGCTCACGCCGAGCGGCGGCGCCGTCGCCACGAACTGCGCGTTCGACCGGTGCACCTCTCCGGTCCAGGGGCCGCCGATCGCCGCGCTCGCCGGATGGAGCGGGAACACCGCGCAGGGGAACTCCCTCGGCGACACGATCCGCTTCTTCGACGTCGGGCCCGCGAGCGCGGTCTCGCTCCTGGCGGCGCAGAGCCTGAACGGGAGCGGGGCGTTCGAGTCGATCGGGCACTGGACGATCGGGAGCGCGAAGTCGGTCACCGTCGGCCCGGGGGTCACGATCAAGGTCGTGCACGCCCTCCCGATCGTCGTCTCCGGGACCCTGTTCACCGAGGGGACCGCGGCCGCGCCGGTCTGCTTCACCTCGCCGTTCGACGACGCGTACGGCGGCGACAGCAACGGCGACGGAACGGCGACCTCGCCCGCGCCCGGCGACTGGGTCGGACTGGAGTTCCGGCCGAGCAGCGACGCGAGCACGCTCACGCACACCCTCGTCCGGTACGCCGGTCTCGGCGGCGCGGCGGGGATCGACCTCGACCAGGCGGACGTCACGCTCTGCGACGTCACGATCGAGAACGGGGCCGGACCGGGGATCGACGCGAACGGGAACTCGGCGCCGACCCTGAAGGACGTGTCGATCGACGACAACGGCGGGCTGGCGATCGAGGGGGTGACGTGGGGGCTCCTCGGGAAGCTCTCCGGCGCGTCGGCGAGCGGGAACCAGGGCGGGGACCACTCCTACATC
>JBICIB010001014.1:0-10493 GCA_043101415.1 Planctomycetota bacterium JB042
GTGACCACCTCCTCGCCGAGGTACTCCTTCCAGCGCCGGATCGAGCGGATCTGCGACGGCGGCATCTGCTCCGGAGCCGCGTACAGGAGGTAGCCGAAGCGCTCGCCCGTCCGGAGGCGGAGCGCCCGCGCCGCCGCGGCCCGGACCCGTGCATCCTCACCGGAGAGCCGCCGGACGAGGTCGCGCTCGGCCGGGACGTGGACGTCGTCCTCGAGGAGGTCCACCTGCGCGATCCCGGCCAGGAAGTCGACCAGCTCGACCGGGGAGATCGAGACGTCGACGCCGAAGAGCACCGGGTTCAGCGTCACGCCGATGTCGAAGGTGCCGCGATCGGAGAGATGGGTCACGTCGGCGGCGTGCTCCCGAAACCCCGGATCGCCGAAGAGCGGGTACCGGATGTCGAGCAGCCGGGCGCCGTCGGCGCGGAACACCTCGTGGACGTAGAGCGGCCCGACGCCGAACTCGCTCCGCTCCTCCTGCCAGACGTCGAGGAGCCCGTCCTTCAGCCCCGCCCAGTACAGCCCCCGATAGCCGCCGAAGCCGACCTGCACGAACTTCGTCGCGCGGAGGTTGAACTCGAGCCCCTCCGAGATGCCGACCGCCACGTCGACCGTCTGGGCCAGGTCGAGGCCCCGGTCCTTCACGTAGGCGCAACCCGGGGCGACGGTCCCCGCGAGCAGCAGGACGGACAGGAATCGAGTCACGCGTACGGAGGCTCCCTCGCTCGGGGCAGCGGCGGGCGAAGACGGTTCTACGCCGCCGCCGCACCGCGATCAACGATCACCGGTACGCGGAGATCCCCGTCACCGCCTCTCCGAGGATCAGCGTGTGGATCTCGTAGGTCCCCTCGTACGTATGGACCGACTCGAGGTTCTGCGCGTGGCGCATCGCGGAGTACTCGTCCAGGATGCCGTTCGCGCCGAGGATCTCGCGGCAGGTCCGCGCGATGTCGAGCGCCATCTTGACGTTGTTCCGCTTGGCGAGGGAGATCTGCTGGGCGGTCACCTTCCCCTCGTCCTTGAGCTGGCCGAGGCGGAGGCAGAGGAGCTGCGCCTTCGTGATCTCGCTCAGCATGTCGGCGAACTTCCGCTGGTTGAGCTGGAAGCCGGCGATCGGCCGGTCGAACTGGGTGCGGGACTTCGCGTACTGGAGCGCCTCGTCGAAGCACCCCTGCGCGGCGCCGACCGCGCCCCACGCGATGCCGTAGCGCGCCTGATTCAGGCACGACAACGGGCCGGAGAGCCCCTTCGCGCCGGGGAGGCGGTTCTCCTCCGGCACCTCCACGTTGTCGAGGACGAGCTCGGAGGTGACCGACGCGCGGAGCGACAGCTTCCCCTTCATCTCCGGCGCCGAGAACCCCTTCGTCCCCTTCTCGACCAGGAACCCGTTGATGCCGTCGTCCGTCTTCGCCCAGACCACCGCGACGTCGGCGAGCGACCCGTTGGTGATCCACATCTTGTTGCCGTGGAGGCGCCAGCCGCCGTCCGACCGCGTCGCCCGCGTCTCCATCCCGCCGGGATCCGAGCCGTGGTCCGGCTCGGTCAGCCCGAAGCAGCCGATCTTCTCCCCCTTCGCCATGGCCGGGAGCCACTTCCGCTTCTGCTCCTCGCTGCCGTATCGGAAGATCGGGTACATGCAGAGCGCGCCCTGGACCGACGCGTACGAGCGGACGCCGGAGTCGCCGCGCTCGAGCTCCTGCATGATCAGGCCGTACGCGGTGTTGTCGAGCTCGGCGCAGCCGTACTCCTCGGGGAGGTTCGCCCCGAAGACGTTCAGCTCGCCCATCATCGGACCGAGCTCCTGCGGGAACGTCCCCTCGCGGGCGTGGTCGGCGATGATCGGCACCACCTTCTCGGACACGAAGTCGCGGATCGTGTCGCGCACCAACCGCTGGTCCTCGGTCAGCAGCGCGTCCATGTCGAAGAAGTCGATGCCGCGATAGTCGCTCATGTCTCTCACTCGAGATGGGGGTCGGAAGGAAGCCCGGCATCTTAGCACGCGTCCCCCGAAAGGGCGGCCCGCCGCGCCCGCGACGACAAAAAGCCGCACCCCCCTCTCGAACGCCGCGAAACGGGCGCGGACGCGGTTCTGGCGCCCGTACGGGCTGCTACGCTCCGCGCATGAAGCACGTGAGATGGTGGCTCCTCGGGCTCCTCGCGGCCGGGGCGGCGGGGTCCCTGGCCTGGATCTGGTCCCTCGCCGCGGCGTTCGGGCGGGCGGAGCGGAGCGGGCAGGAGAAGGTGATGGCGACCGGCCTGGTCGGGGTGATCACCCTGGCGCTGCTGTTCGTCTGGCTCCTCCTCCTCTCCGGCTGGTCCCTCCGGACGCGACTCTCGATCGTGGTCGCGGGGGCCGCCCTCGCCGCGGCCGCGGGGGGGTTCCTCGAGATCCGGGGGGTGACCGGCGACCTCGTGCCGATCGTCGGGCTGAAGTCGTCCCGGCCCGAGCTGACCGCGGACGTCCCGCCGCCCGCGGAGGGCGCGGGGGAGGCCGCGGCTCGTCCGGCCTCGCCTCGGTCGGCGTTCCCGCAATTCCGCGGCGTGCGGCGGGACGGCCGCGTCGACGGCGTCACGCTCGCCCGCGACTGGACCGCGCGGCCGCCGCGCCGGATCTGGGAACGCGAGGTCGGCGCCGGCTGGTCCGGGTTCGCGGTCGCGGGGAACGACGCGATCACCCAGGAGCAGCGCGGCGACCGGGAGTGCGTCGTCTGCTACGACCGCGACACGGGGACGCCCCGCTGGCTGCACGCGGACGACGCGCGGTACGACGACGTCGTCGGCGGGATCGGCCCGCGCGCGACGCCGACGATCGACGGGGACCGCGTCTTCACGCTCGGCTCGACCGGCCTCCTGAACGCGCTCGACCGGGCGACCGGCGCCTCGGTCTGGCGACGCGACGTCCTCGCCGATCACGACGCGGCCCCGAACGAGTGGGGCATGAGCGGGTCGCCGCTCGTCCACGGCGACGTCGTGATCGTCTTCGCCGGCGGCGACGGCGCGATCGCGGCGTACGACCGGGAGACCGGAGCCCCTCGCTGGAGCGGCGGGAGCGACCGCGCCGGGTACTCGTCGCCGATGCTCGCCACCCTCGCCGGGGTGGAACAGGTGGTGGCGCTCCAGGGGGAGTCCGTCGCGGGGTACGACGCGCGGGACGGCCGCGAGCTCTGGTCGACCCCGTGGTCCTCGCGCCAACCGAACGTCGCGCAGCCCCTCCCCCTCTCCGGCGACCGGCTCCTCGTGTCGAGCGGGTACGGCGTCGGGAGCGCGCTGTTCCGGATCGGCCGCGCCGACGACGGCTCGCTCGCCGCCGAGGAGGTCTGGCGGAGCCGCGCCCTGAAGGCGAAGTTCGCGAACTTCGTCGAGCGGGACGGCTTCGTCTACGGCCTCGACGACGGGATCATGGTCTGCGTCGACGTGGAGACCGGCCGGCGCGCCTGGAAGGGCGGCCGATTCGGCCACGGCCAGCTCCTCCTCGTCGGCGACCTCCTCCTGCTGACCGAGGAGCAGGGGGACGTCCTCCTCGTCGAGCCGACCCCGGACGCGCTCCGCGAGGTCACCCGGTGCTCCGCGTTCGACGAGAAGCAGTGGAACCCCCCGGCGTTCGCGGCGCCGCATCTGTTCGTCCGGACCGCCGATCGGGCCGCGTGCTTCGAGCTGCCGCTCGAGTGACGCCGCGCCGGATCGAGCGCGGACGAGCGGTTCGTCGATTCGACCGGGACGCCGGCGCCGTCGCCCGGATGGAGGGGACATGACGAGGATCGAGGACTACCGCGACTGGACGTCGCTCGACTACGTGAAGGTCGGCGGCGGCGTGTCGCTGCTCCTCCTGGCCATCGTCGGCGTCCTGCTCTGGGGACGGCGTCAGGCGCGCGAGGACGCCACGTGGACGGAGACCCCGTGCGTCGTCCTCTCGACCGACGCCTCGATCCTCGCGGGGGACCGGCGGGCGTCGCGCGACCGGTACTCGATCGCGACGTCGTACCGGTACGAGGTCGACGGGATGACGTACGAGGGGCGTGGGTTCGGCCGGCCGGAGGCGTTCCCCCCCGGGCTCGACTTCCTCGACGCCCAGGAGTTCGCCCAGGCCGGCGGCGCGGACGGGACGGCCGATCGCTGTCGGGTCGACCCCGACGATCCGACCCGCTCCGTCTTCCGGGTGCTGGACCCGGAGAGCACCGTCGTCCCGATGCGGATCGCGCTGATCTCCCTCGCCGTCTTCCTCCTGGTCTTCGTCTACGGTCTCCAGCGGGGGATCCGCCTCGGATGGCTCACCGACCACCGCTGAGACGCCCGCGAGAGCCGTTCGACATGGAGCGCCGCCCCACCCAGCAGCCCGTTGAAGAAGTCATGCGGGGCTGCGGCGGCTCCCTCTCGCTGCTTTCTGCGAAAGCAGCGAGAGGGAACTCGCCTCGCACCCACAGCACTTCTTCAACGGACTGCTAACCTGTGGGCCTGGAACGCCGGGGGGCGCGAGATCCTCGGCTGGGAACACCGCAGAAGGTCGGGTCGATCGAGATGTCCAACGCACCGTCTCCCGCCGGCGTCGTCCGGGGGGTGATCCTCCTCCTCGCCGCGCTCGCCGCCGCCGGCTGCTCGGCGACCCACGTCGTCGACGCCGGCCCGGCCGATCGCGCCCTCCTCGAGGAGCTCCCGCGCACGCTCGACCCGGACCCGTTCTGGGTGCCGGCCGAGATCCGGTTCCAGTGGGCTCTCCACTCCGGCCAGTCCCTCCCCGCGCGCGCCGAGTCGGGCGGCGGGGACGTCTTCCACCTCCCGGTCTTCCCCGTCGTCCGCGAATCGCTGCAGGCCGCGGTCGCCTCGTCGTTCGCGGCCCCGTACCGGCCGGACGCGTACGACGTCGCGCTCCACCTCGACGCCCGGTCGGACGCGCTCGAGATCGAGTTCAACCTCCTGAAGGTGCTGATGCAGCACGAGGGGAGCGGCGGGGAGATGTCGTGCACGCTGAACGCGGTCGGCGTCGTCAAGTTCCCGGCGCCGAGCACGCGCGTCCTCGCGCGGATCCCGGTCGAGGTCCAGGCCACGGGGATGGTGGCCGAGGACGGGAGCGGCTTCGAAGGGCGCCCGAACCCGCTCTGGAGCGCCGCGGTCGAGCTCGCCCGGGAGTACGCCGTCCGCCTCCGCGGCCCCGAGATCCGGGACACGTTCCGCAACCGCGAGCTCTGGATCGACCGCGTCCATTCGACGACCGGGCGGCCCGCGCCGAAGGACATGCCGAACGCCGAGTTCGACGCCAGCGTCCGCGAGGGGAAGTACGTCGAGGTCGTCCGGCTCGTCCGCCGCTGACGGTCCGCGCGTCGCCCGCTCCTCTTCGAACGGTCTCGGGGAGCGGTCCGGCCTACCGCGGCCGCGCCCACCCGCAGTAGCGGCACTGCGGATCGAGCATCCAGCAGTCGAGCTCGACCCACTCCCCCGACGGCATCCGGTGCAGCGGGTGCGCGTGGACCTGGCCGTCCTCCCGCGTCTTCCGCCCGCGGTCGCCGGTGCGGGGGCAGTACTCGCCGCCGCACGTCGGGCACGGCTCGGTCCCCTCGACCTTCCCCCCCGGGCCGAGGCGGCAGCGGACGGCGCTGCTCGAGTCGACCGGGCAGCAGACGACCGAGAGCGCGGTCTCGTTCCCCGCGGCGTCCGCGAACGCGATCTCGATCGGCGAGTGCGTCGGTCCCGGGCCGGACTTCCACGCGGTCAGCTCGGCGAGGGAGCGGCCGACGCTCACCTCGACCGGCCCGCCGCCCGCCGCGCCGTGGGACGTCCCCGCCACCGTGAGGCGGGAGAGCGGCTCGGACGGCGTGACCCGGAGGTGCGCGACCCCGCCGCGATCGACGAACGCGAGCGTCGCGGTCGGCGGCGTCACGTCGATGCCGTGACCGCTCGTGATCTCCGGCGACGCGTTGCCGGCGGCGTCGACGAGGACGATCCGGTACGCGCCGTCGCCGGCGCGCGCCGGGAGGTCCCGCGCCTCGAACCGCCGCCCCTCGACGACCGCGGCGCGACCGTCGACCTCGACCCGGGAGAGCTCTTCGTCGGCGCGCCCCGACAGGTGGACCGCCTGCAGACGACGCCCGGCGCCGAGCACCGGCTCGAACGCGAGCGCGCCGGGCGCCTCGAGGGCCGGCGGGCGGCGGTCGACGCGGAGCTCGACGGTCGCCGGCTCGCTCCGGTGGCCCGCGCGATCGACCGCGGCGACCTCGATCACGAACGCACCGTCGCCCGCCCCGTCGAGCCCGACCCGGTCCCGGAACGAGCCGTTCGCCTCGGTGTGCGGGCGGCCGGCGCCGACCTCGACGCCGTCGCGGAGGAGACGCCACTCGACCTCGTCGCCGACGTGCGCGTCCTCGACCCGCCCCCGGAGCGAGAGCTCGTCCGCCCGGGTCACCGTCCACGCCCGCGGCTCGGAGAGGGAGACCGCCGGCGGCGTCAGGTCGGCGACGATCGTGAAGCTCCCCTCGCCGATCGGCTCGTCCTCGGTCGGCCAGTACCAGCGGAACGCGTTCTCCCCCTCCTCGAGCTCGACCGTCGTCGCCGCCGCACCGCCGTCGACCGGCACCTCCCGGCGGTCGCTCCCCCGCCCGAGCCAGAGCCGGTCGACGCCCCCCGCGGTCGCGACCTCGACCTCGACCTCGGCGGCGGCGCGCCCCGTCAGCCAGCCGTCCCCCGCGACGCCCCGCCGCGCGTCGGCGACCGACACCACGCTCGGCCGCGGCGTCGCCCGCTTGAGCTCGAGCACGTCGGACGCGAACCCGAGCTCCGGCACGCGGACCTGGAGGCGGTTCGTCCGCCCCTCGATCGGGACGCCGAGCACGAGGCGCTCGCCGTCCCAGGTCGAGGTGAACGCACCCTCGGCGAGCGGCTCGCCCCCGCGCAGCACCTCGATCTCCAGCGCCTCGCGCGCCTCGGGGGAGAGGTTCGCGAGGTCGAGCCGGATCTCGACGGCGTCCGCCTCGACCTCGGCCCCGCCCGCGAGCGGTTCGTCGTCGGCGCCGAAGAAGCCGGCGAGGACGACGCTCGGGAGCGGCGCGACGGTCGCCGGCTTCGCGACCTGCGACGGGGTCCGGGCCGGATCGGACGGGTCCGACGGATCGGGCGGCCGGTCCTCGCGAAGGAACCAGGTCGCGACCGCCGCCGCGGCGAAGGCGAGCAGCAGGAGCGCCGCGAACCGGGCGGGCGCCGGGCTCCGCTCGAGGTCGCGCAGGAACTCCTGGGCCGAGGCCGGGCGGCGCGACGCGTCCTCCTCGACGCAGCGCATGATCGCCCGCCGCAGCCGCGGCGGGACGTTCTTCGCCTGCGGCGACGTCGGGGAGAGGCCGGTCGCCAGGTGGTAGAGCGTCTTCCCGAGCGAGTAGAGGTCCGACCGCTCGTCGGCGCGGCGGGAGTGGTCGTGCTGCTCGGGCGGCATGTAGAGCGGCGACCCTCCGCCCGCGCGCGACGACGAGAGGGTGTGGTCGCCGACGCTCCGCGCGAGGCCGAAGTCGGCGAGCTTCGGCTCGCCGGTCTCGGTGAGGAGGATGTTGTGCGGCTTGATGTCCCGGTGGATCACGCCCTTCGAGTGCGCGAACGCGAGGGCGCGGCCGATCTTCCGGGCGACCTCGACAACCTCCTCGACCGGCAGCGGACCGTCCCGCTCGAGCTTCTCCCGCAGCGAGCCGCCGGCGGCCCACTCGAGGACCAGGAAGTCGCCGTGCTCGTCCCGGCCGGGCTGGAGGAGCTTCAGGATGTGCGGGTGGTCGAGGCCGGCGATGCTCGACGCCTCGCGCAGGAACCGCTGCATCCCCTCCTCGTCCCGGCTCGCCTCGGGGAGGAGCCGCTTGATCGCGACGCGCCGGCCGGTCGCGCGCTCGATCGCCATCCGGACCGAACCCATGCCGCCGCGCATCGGCTCGCCCTGCTCCTCGTACATCTCCTTGGTGCGGAGACGCGGGAAGACGCCGGGGACGGTGCCGTGCGAGGCGTCGGCGGCGGGGCGCGCGGAGGACGCCGCGCCGGAGGCGCTCGACGCCGCCCCGGCGAGCTCGCGCTCGAGCGCCTCGAGCAGCGCGCCGGTCTCCGCGAACCCCTCGGCCGGGTCGTCGGCGAGGCAGCGCCGCACGATCTCCGCCAGGCCGGCCGGGAGCGCCGCGCCGCCGGCCAGCCGCTCGATCGTCCGGCCGTACGCCCGGAGATCGCTCCGGACGCGCTGCCGGTGCGCCTCCGACCCGCCGGCGCCGGGGACGGAGGTCTCCTCGCCGCTCTCCTCGGGGAGGCCGAAGCCGCCGAGCTTGAAGGTGCCGTTCTCGTCCTCGAGGATCTGGTCGAGGCCGAGGTCGACCGGCGCCGCCCCCGCCCGGTGGAGGTACGTCAGGCCGCGCCCGATCTGGAGCGCGGCGTCCGCCAGCCGGGCGCCGTCGAGCGGCCCGTCGCCGAGGCGGCGGGCGAGGCTCCCCCCTTCCGCCCACTCGGTCACGAAGTAGATCCCCTCCTTGTCCCGGAGCGCGGTCCGGACGCAAAGGATGTTCGGGTGGTTCAGCGCGATCGTCCGACGGAGCGCGTCGGCGTCGGTCGAGAACTCGAGCGAAGGGCGCCGGATCCCGACGTGCTCGCCGGTCCGGCGCTGCACCGCCCCGAGGACCGTCTCCCGGCTGCGGCTCGTCTCGCCGGAGACGATGTCGAAGACGGCGTGGATCGGGACGAACTCGACGTGGCTGTCGCTGGTCTCGGACGAACCCATGCGTCCGACCTCCCTGTTTGGGACCGCGAGGGCGAGCATACTCGCAAAGGCGCGCCCGGCCGAAGCCGTTTGACGACGGAGACGTCTCCGCCGTTGAGCGGGTCGGCGGGAGTCGTACGATGGGATCTCCGAATCGGACCCGAGGGGACGCCTTGACGGACCACCGTTCGCGGACGATCGCCGTCCTGCTGGCCGCCCTCGCCGGGCTCTGCGGCGCGGGGTGCCTCTCCCGTCCGGTCTGCGTCGCCTCGGCGACCCGGCCCCTCACCCCCGGCCGGTACACCGAGCGCGAGCCGGTCTCCGCCTCGGTCTGGGGGTTCTCCTTCCTGCACGTCTTCAGCTTCGGCTCCTCCGACCCGGCCGGCCTCGCCCGCGACCGGGCGCTCCAGGCGTCGGGCGCGCAGGCGCTGATCGACGTGACGATCCAGCAGAACGACATCAGCCTCTTCTTCATCGTGAGCCTGCACGTCACCGAGCTCGAGGGCACGGCCGTGCAGATCGCCGACACGGGTCTCGCCGGACCATGAACGCACTTCGCCGTCTCCCCGCGCTGTCGTCGCTCCTCCTCCTGGTCGGGCTCGCCGCCTGTCAGACCGCGCCGATCGCGCTGGCGCCGTCGACGATCCCGCTCGAGCCGGGCGAGTACACCGAGCTCGGCCCGACGTCGGGGAGCGCGTTCGGGTTCTCGATCCTGTTCATCCCGATCACCGGGTCGAGCCAGGCCGACGACGCGCGGGACGCCGCGATCGCGGACCGCTCCGGCGACGCGCTGATCAACGTCACCGCGGACGTGACGACGGTCCACCTCTTCGTCGTGAACTTCGTGAAGACGACGGTCTACGGCGACGCCGTGAAGCTCCGGTGACGGAGGGACGATCGTGGCGCGCACCCGGCTCGGTCTCCCGCTCCTGCTCCTCGTGACGCTGCTCGCCGGCCTGTCCGGCTGCCGCGCCCGGCCGGTCGCCCTCGCGCCGTCGACCGTCCCCGTCGCCGACGGGACGTACACGGTGCTCGGACCGACCGAGGGGACGGCATTCGGCGTCACCGTCTTCATCTTCAGCTTCGGGGACGACCTCGCGGGGACGGCGCGCGACCGCGCCATCGCGAGCGCGCAGGGGGCGGACGGGCTGGTCGACGTGTCGGTCGCCTACACGCCGTACTACCTGCCGCTGGTGACGATCACCGAGACGAAGGTCCGCGGGAACGCGTACCGCCTGTCGAACTGACGCGCGGTCGGCAGTCCGTTGAAGAAGTGCTGTCGGTGCGAGGCGAGCTCCCTCTCGCTGCTTTCGCAGAAAGCAGCGAGAGGGAGCCGCCGCAGCCCCGCATGACTTCTTCGACGGGCGGTCAGGCCTCGTCGCGCCAGAACTCGATCAGCGTCCGCGTGTCCTCGGCCGGGGAGACGCCGGGGGAGATGCCGCCGTACGACGGCAGCGGGACCGACTGGCGCCGCACGAGCTGCGTGACGCCGTCCTGCGGGATCAGGTACGTCCCGTTCGTGCTGTGGTCGGAGAGGTAGAAGGCCCCCTGGCGGAGCTCGACGCTCGCGTGGCGGCGCGACACGTCGGTGTCCCGGATCACGATCTCGCAGCCGTCGGTCCGGCCGATCACCAACGACGGCCGGTCCGGGCCGACGACCGTCCGCTCGCCGCCGAACGAGAGGACGAGCGCGGTCCGCTTCAGCGCCGGCCGCGAGGAGCGAGACACGACGGTCGTCAGCTCCTCCGACTCCCGCACGATCTCGTGGATCGGGATCGGACGTCGCTTCCCCT
>JBICIB010001015.1:0-5577 GCA_043101415.1 Planctomycetota bacterium JB042
GTGGGCGAGTCCCTGTCGTGCGGCGAGTTCGACCTCGTCTGCGCGGTCGGCGAGTTCGCCGGCCCGCTGCTCGAGGGGGCCGCCGATCGGGGGCTCGAGGCCGACCGCCTGGTCGCGTACCGCGACGCGAAGCACTGCGCCGAGGAGCTCCCGCGCCGCCTGCGGGACGACGACGTGGTGCTCGTGAAGGGATCGCGCGGCGTCGGTCTGGAGCGGGTCGTCGAGGCGATCCTGGCCGACCGCCCGCGGTCGAAGGAGACGTCGTGACGTCCCTCCGAGCCACGAACGAACGAGATATGGTCCGAGGAGCCGCGGTCCGGACGAAGGACGCGGGACGAATCACCAGCGGATGGCCGCCCGGGCGTTCCGGGCGACAGAGGGAAACGAAAACCGGTATCGGCCGTCCCGCGTTCATCCGCGCGCCCGGCCGCGGCCTCCTCGGACTCACTTCCACCGCGCATCCTGCCCGATCCCGGGCCGCGCGTCGACCCCCCTCCGGCCCCGCCCAACGCGCGGTCCGCGGAGGTCCGCGTTGATCCTGGCGCTGCTCGACGGCCTGGAGGGGACTCCGCTCTGGAACCTCTTCCAGTACCTGACCGTCCGGGCGGCGCTCGCGGCGGTCGCCGCGTTCCTGATCGCGGTCCTCTGCGGGCCGCGGGTCATCCGCTGGCTCGTCCGGCGGAAGATCGGCGAGAACGTCGAGAAGACCGACTCGCTCCGGCTCGCCGAGCTGCACGGAGAGAAGCGCGGGACCCCGACGATGGGGGGGATCCTGATCCTCGCCGCGCTCCTCTCGTCCGTGCTCCTGTTCGGGCGCCTCACGTCCCCGTACGTCCAGCTCGCGCTGCTCGGCACGGTCGCGTTCGGGTTCCTCGGCGCGATGGACGACTGGATCAAGCTGAACGACTCGAACCGCCCGGGGCTCTCCGCGCGGACGAAGATGCTGTTCCAGGTCGGGATCGCGCTGGCGCTCGCCATGGCCGTCGTCCTCCTCGCGAAGCGCGGCGGCGACCCCCGTCCGTACGTCCTGCACATCCCCGGGATGAAGGAGCACGCGCTCGACCTCTCGTTCTGGTCCGGGGCGCCGTACCTCCTGTTCGCGGTCTTCGTGATGGTCGCGATGACGAACGCCGTCAACCTGACCGACGGCCTCGACGGGCTGGCGACCGGGTGCTCCGCGATCGCGGCGGCGACGTTCGGCGTCCTGATCTACGTGGCGGGCCGGATCGACTTCACGGAGTACCTGCTGATCCCGTACGTCCCGGGCGCGGCGGAGCTGACGATCGTCTGCGCCGCGCTCGGCGGCGCCTGCCTCGGGTTCCTCTGGTTCAACGCGTTTCCGGCGCAGGTCTTCATGGGCGACACCGGGTCCCTGCCGATCGGCGGGCTGATCGGGTTCACGGCCGTGGTCGCGCACCAGGAGCTCGTCGTCCCGATCGTGTGCGGCGTGTTCGTGATGGAGGCGGGCTCGGTCGTGCTGCAGGTCGGGTCGTTCAAGCTCCGCGGGAAGCGGATCTTCCGGATCGCCCCGATCCACCACCACTTCCAGTTCGCGGGATGGCACGAGGTGAAGGTCGTGGTCCGGTTCTGGATCGTGGCGCTCGTCTGCGCGATCCTGGGGCTGGCGACCCTGAAGGTGAGATGACATGAGCCACGCGGAAGAGTGCACCGTCGAAGGCCCGCTCGAGGGGACCGCCCGCTCGCTGCAGGGGGTCGTCCTGTTCCTGTTGCTGCTCGGCGCGGTGATGATCTACTCGACCCGGGCGCCGGGGGCGGCCCTCGACGGCGGGTTCGCCGCCGCGTGGGGCCCGCTGCTCCAGCAGGGCGCCAAGGTGCTGGTCGGCGTGCTGCTGTTCGCCCTCGGCGCGTCGCTCTCCCCTCGGCGCCTCCTGCGGCACGCGGATCTGCTCCTCCTCCTCGCGTTCGTGCTCCTCGCGCTGGTCTGGATCCCGGGGGTCGGCGCGAAGATCAACGGCGCGCGACGGTGGTTCTCGTTCGGACCCGGCTTCCAGCCGGTCGAGCTGGCCCGGGTGGCGCTGATCGTCTGGCTCGCGGCCCGCCTCGATCGGATCGGGCCGGGGGTGAAGGACTTCGCGCGGGGGCTCCTGCCGACGGCGGCCGTGCCGGGGGTGCTCGCGGTGCTCCTCCTCCTGCAGCCCGACTTCGGCTCGGCGCTCTTCTTCGTCGGGCTGTCGAGCCTCCTCCTGATCCTCGCCGGGGCGCGCGTGACCCACTTCGCCGGGATGCTCCTCGTGGCGCTGCCGATCCTGATCGGGTACGCGGCGACGTCGCTCGGGCACGTCCAGCGGCGGATCGACCAGTTCCTCTCCGCGGACCTCGGTCATCAGGCGAAGCAGAGCCTCCTCGCCCTGGGATCGGGCGGGCTGACCGGTGTCGACCTGGGCGCGGGGATGTCGAAGCTCGGCTACCTCCCGATGGTGTCGAGCGACTTCATCCTCGCCGCGATCGGCGAGGAGCTCGGGTTCGTCGGGACGTCGCTCGTGATCCTCTCCTTCCTGCTGTTCACGATCCTCGGCGCGCGGGTGGCGTTCGCCCAGCGGTCGATCGGGACGTTCGTGCTGGCGGCGGGGCTGACCTTGTCGATCGCCATGCAGGCGATCGTGAACGTCGCCGTGGTGACGGCCGCGGTCCCGACGAAGGGGATCGCGCTGCCGTTCCTCTCCGCGGGCGGCTCGTCGCTCGCGCTCTCGCTCTTCGCGGTCGGCGTGCTGGTCCGACTCGCGCGAACGCCGGAGGAGGCCGCGCCGGCCGAGCTCCCGGACGTCGGGACCGAGCGGCCCGTCGGGCCGGAGCGCCCGGAGGTCCCGCGCCATGGGTGAACTCGAGAAGTACGGGCTCCTCTCGCTCGCGAGCGTCGCGGTCCTCTTCCTGGTCCTGACGTTCGTCCATCGCGACCTCGAGTCGAGCGGCCTGAAGCGCATCCCGGAGGGCGGCCCGGCGGAGCCGCTGATCCTCCTCGAGGCGCCGCCCGCCGCGGCGCCGGACGAGGCGGAGGTGTCGGGGCCGGTCGCCCACGCGAGCCTCGCGCCGACCCGGACGCCGGACGCCCGACGCGCCGCGCCGTCCGCCGACGACCCGACCCCGCCGGCGCGCACGCCCTCGCCCCCCCGGGAGGTGGCGCCGGATCGTCGCCGGGGCCCGCCGTCCGCCGCGGCGGGGGCGGCTCGCGAGGCGGCGCGGCCGCGGCCCGCGAGCGACGAGCCGCCGGTCGTCGTCGTTCGCCAGGGGGACACGTTGTACGGGATCGCCCAGCGCGAACTCGGAGCCGCCCGGCGGTGGCCGGAGATCGTGGCTTTGAACGGTCACCTCGACCCGGAGCGGCTGCGGGTCGGAGACCGGCTGGTCCTCCCGCGCGCCGCGCCGGCCCCGGCCCGCGCGGAGGCCGACGAACCGGCGCCGAGACGCGCGACGAGGACGCTGCCGACGCCGAAGGCGCGGACCCACCGAGTCGAGGAGGGGGACACGCTCTCCGCGATCGCGCTCCGCTACTATGGCGACGCGCGGTTGTGGGACCGGATCCTCCAGGCGAACCGGGGCCGGATCTCCGACGCGCGGCGCCTCCGGATCGGGGCGGTCCTGAACCTCCCCTGACCCGAGCTCGCGAGTTCCCGAGTTCCCGCGGTCCGACCGAGCGACCGCCCGACCCGCCGGAGACCGGCCCGCTGCGATGAGAGTGCTGCTGGCGGCGGGAGGGACGGGCGGGCATCTCCGCCCGGCGGTGGCGACGGCGGAGGCGGTCCGGAGCGCCCGCCCGGACGCGGAGATCGTCTTCCTGACCGCGGGACGAAAGGTCGGCGAACGCTTCTTCGAGGGGTTCGACGCGCGCCGCGAGCCGCTGTTCGCCGGGCGGGAGGGGTATCCGGCGAAGCGGGACGTGCGGGCGTGGAGCCGGGCGTTCGCGCGGGCGCGGGAGGTGGCGCGGAGCTTCGCGCCGGACGTCGTCGCCGGGTTCGGCAGCTATCCGACCGCTCTCGCCGGGCTGGCCGGACTCGGCCCCGCGCCGGTCGCCGCCGGCCGGCTGCTCCTCCGGCGGCGGGCCGGACCGCCGCTCGTCCTCCTCGATCAGAACGCGACGGCCGGGAAGGCGGTCCGCGCGCTCGCCCCGGTCGCACGGAAGGTCCTGCTGTCGTTCGAGGCCGCGCGGGCGGACGTCGACGGGCGCGGGGCCGAGGTGATCGTGACCGGCAACCCGCTCCCTCGCGACTTCACGCACGGGGACGCGCCGCGGCCCGATCCGGCCGCGTGGGGTCTTCGGGAGGGACGGCCGACGGTCGTCTGTCTGGGGGGGAGCCAGGGAGCGCGCGCCGTGAACGAGATGGTCCTCGCCGCGCGAGGGGCGCTCGGACGCGCCTGCCCGGACGCGCAGGTCGTGCTCCTGACCGGCGAGGGCGAGCACGACGCCGTGCGGCGGGCGCTCGAGGCGGACGGAGGAGGCGGGGCGGGGGCGCACGTCGTCGCGATACCGTTCGAGCGCCGGATGAGGGCGCTGTACGCGACCGCGGACGTGGTCGTCGCGCGGGCGGGAGGGACGACCCTCGCCGAGCTCGCGATCGTCGGTCGTCCGCTGGTCCTCGTCCCGTACCCGCACTCGAAGGACCGCCATCAGTTCGCCAACGCGCGCGTGTTCGAGGAGGCGGGCGCGGCGCGGGTCGTCGAGCAGGGCGCGGGCTCCGCGGAGCGGTTGGCGGCGACGCTTGCGCGGTGGCTCGACGACGCGGAGGCGAGGGGCGCGGCGGCCGCGGCGGCCCGCGGACTCGGCGCGCCCGACGCGGCCGAGCGTTGCGCCGCGGAGATCCTCGCCGCGGCGGAAGGCTGACCGGTGCGCGAGGAGGCGACGCGCGTCCACCTGATCGGCGCGGCCGGCGCGGGGATGGTCGCGCTGGCCCACCTGCTCCTCGACCGCGGCGCGCGGGTGACGGCGACCGACCGCACGCCGGGCGCGGCCGCGGCGAGGCTCCGCGAGCGCGGGGTCGACCTCCGCGCGGGGGGGGCGGCGGCGAGCCTCCCGGAGGACGTCGAACGGGTGGTGCATTCGCTGGCGGTCCCCGACGACGACCCGCAGCGGGCGGCGGCGCGCGCCCGAGGCGTGCCGGACGTGTCGTATCCCGAGGCGGCCGCCGCGCTGTTGGCGGAGAGGCGAGGCGTCGGGATCGCGGGGACGCACGGGAAGACGACGACGTCGGCGATGGTGGCGCACGGGCTGCGGCGGGCGGGGGCGGAGCCGTCGTGGCTCGTCGGCGGGGAGGCGCCCGACCGCGGCCGGCCGGGCGGGGCGGGGGACGGCGACCTCCTGGTGGTCGCGGCGTGCGAGTACCGCAGCTCGTTCCTCCGCTATCGCCTGGCGCTCGGGGTGGTCCTGAACGTCGAGGCGGACCACCTCGACTGGTTCGGCACCGAGGCGGCGGTGGAGGAGGCGTTTCGCGAGTTCGCGGCGCGGGCGGAGTCGCTGGTGATCGGGGCGGCGGCGGCGACGCGGCTGGGACCGCGGGGGCGGGGACGGTCGTCGACGAGGACCTTCGCGCTCGACGGGGCGGCGGACGTGCGGGCGGCGGGGAT
>JBICIB010001016.1:0-2831 GCA_043101415.1 Planctomycetota bacterium JB042
ACCTCGGCGACGTCCCCGTAGGTCGTCACCATCCCCTCGGGGACCCGCGCGACCACCTCGAACACCCGTTCGTGGAAGCCGGGTCCGACGACGCGGCGGGGCCCGTGGCGGCTCGGGTCGTACGGCATAAGTCAGAGATTACTTTTTTCCTCGCATTCTCGACGATGCGGTGCCGATACATGGAACAAGGCCGAAGCGCCCCCCGAGACCGACCGGAACCCCGACGGAGACACCCGATGATCCTCGCCCCGACCTCTCCGACCGCCCGCATCCAGGCATCCAACGACTCCCTCCTCGCGAGGTTCGCTCGCGCCCGGGCGGTTCGGTCGACCCGCGCCCGCCGCCAAGCCCGGGCCCGGCTCGGCGAGGCGCGCCGGCGGGCCCCGCGCCGCCGGGCGCCGGCGATCGCCCTTCCCGTCCTGATGTCGGGGCACTGAGAAAAGTAATTTCGTCCCGCCGACGGACCGGAATCCGGTCGATGAGGAGGGGGATCCCGCCGGAGGAGGCCGCCGTGAGCCCGATCGAGACGCTCTGCCGGAAGCTGCGCGAGGCGCGCCGGGCCTCGGGGATGAAGCAGTCCGAACTCGCCCGCCACCTCGACATCTCCCAGGCCGCGGTCTCGCAGTACGAGCGGGGGAACTCGAAGGCGGTCGCCCGCGACACGCTCCTCCGCGCCTGCCAGATTTTGGACGTCGAGTCCGGGCTCGCCGAGTCCGGGGAGCCCCTCGAGGGGGAGGGGCTGAAGTTCTGCGAGCACGCCGATTGCCTGGCGAACGTCACCTACCCCGGTCGGTCCGGACCGATCGTCCGCCCCCGGATGACCCGTGCCGGCCTGGAGGAGGCGACGTACTGCCCGGAGTGCGGCGACCTCCTGATGGACCACTGCCGCAACGACGACTGCGGCCGCCCCGTCGCGGAGGGGAGCTTCTGCACCGACTGCGGCACCCCGTACGTGCCGTTCGCGCCGGCCGCGGAGGGGCTCGACCGGGACGAGGTGCTGGAGCGGACGCGGCTCCGGATCGTGAGGCCCGCCTGACGGTCCCGGCTCACCGCCCGTCCCGGCCGCTCGGCTCGCCGCGCGCCCCGAGCGTCGCCAGCCGCGCCATCGCCCGGCTCAGGAGCTGACGGGACGCGACCTCGCTCACGCCGAGGCGCGCCGCGATCTCGCCGTGCGGGAGGTTCTCGAGCCGGGCCAGCCGGAGGACGTCGCGGTACCGCTCCGGGAGCTCGTCGAGGAGCGCGCGCAGCCGTTCGCCCTCCTCGTGCGCCCGGGCCTCGCGGCTCGGCGTGGCGGAGGTGCGGGCGGCGTCGTCGAGCGTCTCCCGCGAACGATCGGACGACGGGGGGCGCCGCTCCCGGCGGTGGTCGCGTCGTTCGGCGGTCCAGTAGCGGCGGCGGTTCCTCACCTTGAAGAGGGCGGCCTCGAACAGCCAGGCGCGGAACTCGCCCTCGCCCCGGTAGACGAGGCGCCCGGCGGCGAGGTCGGCGAGCACCTCGCGGCAGGTCGACTGGACGAGGTCCGAGGCCGACTCCTTCGGCGCGAGGTCCGCCGCGCGTCGCCGCACGAACGACAGGAGGCCGGGGAGGTGCCGGACGAGGAGGTCGTCTCCGGCGCCGAGGTCGCCGTCGCTGACGCGGGACGCGAGGACGTCGTCGTCGTCCATGCCCCGATCGTACCAGCCCGGCGGCGGCGACTCCGGCGCGGGGCGTCACGCCGGTCGCGCCGCGGCTTTCCGGGTGGGGACGTCGTGTCCGTTATCCTCGCCCCCGAGATGTCCGATCCCGTGCAGTTCGCGCGCTTCGAAGACCCCTCCGACGAGGCCGAGGAGATCCTCGTCCGGTGGTTCGACGCCCGCGCCGAGGGGAGCGACCAGTCGTTCGACGACCTGCTCCGCGCCCACCCGGATCGGGCGGACGAGCTGCGGGCCCGGGTCTCGGCGCTCGAGGACCTCCTCGGCGAGCTCCCGGACGCCCGCGACGCGGCCCTTCCCGAGCGGCTCGGTCCGTTCCGGCTCGGGGCGCGGCTCGGCGGGGGAGGGATGGGGGTCGTGGTGGCGGCGCACGACGAGGAGCTCGGTCGCGACGTCGCGGTCAAGATCGTCCGGCCGGACCTCCTGTTCCTCGGGAAGGCGCGCGCGCGCTTCCGGCGCGAGGTCGAGGCGGTCGCCCGGCTCGAGCACCCGGGGATCGTCCCCGTCCTGTCGGTCGGCGAGGAAAGCGGGTTGCCGTGGTTCGCGATGGAGCGCGTCCGCGGCGTCTCGCTCGCCGAGGTCGTCCGCGCGCTCGACGGGCGTGCGCCGGAGTCCCTGACCGGGGCGGACCTCGCGCGCGTGGTCGGCGCGGACGAGGAGGGAGAGGAGAGCGCGGAGGCCCCGCCCGCGTGGCGAGGGAGCTGGGTCGACGCGTGCCTCGATCTCGCGCGGCAGGTCGCGGCGGCGTTGCATCACGCCCACGCGCGCGGCGTGATCCACCGCGACGTGAAGCCGTCGAACGTGATGGTCACGCCGGACGGGCGGGCGAGGCTGATCGACTTCGGGCTGACCGCGGCCGAGGGGAGCGAGTCGCTGACCCGGAGCGGCGCCGCGCTCGGGACGCTCCTCTACATGGCGCCCGAGCAGGTCCGCGGCGACCGCGACGCCGACGCGCGCGCGGACGTGTACGGGCTCGGAGCGACGTTGTACGAGCTGCTCGCGCTGCAGCCGCACGTGCTCGGGAACGGCCCGGTCGAGGTGCAGCGGCGG
The DNA here is from genome assembly GCA_043101415.1 of Planctomycetota bacterium JB042. GTDB lineage: Bacteria > Planctomycetota > B15-G4 > B15-G4 > JADJEK01 > JAUIEL01. The sequence goes on from JBICIB010001016.1 coordinate 2,742, forward strand.
ATCGTCACCGGGGAGGTCGAGCCGCTCCGGGCGCGGAACCGATCGGTCGCCGCGGACGTCGACACGGTCGTCCGCAAGGCGCTCGACGTC
>JBICIB010001017.1:0-6099 GCA_043101415.1 Planctomycetota bacterium JB042
GGTCGCTCGACAAGGTCGGGCCGATCGCCCGGTCGGCCGACGACTGCGCGCTCGTGCTCGCGGCGATCGCCGGAAAGGACGACGCCGACCCGAGCACCGTCGACGTCCCGCTTCACGTCGACCAGACCGCGGCGCTCGACGGCCTCCGCGTCGGCGTGATCGGCGACGGCGCGGACGACGACCCGGTCGTCTCCGCGCTCCGCGACCTCGGCGCGAGGACCGTGCCGGTCGAGGCGCCGGAGGGGGACCACGGAGCGCTGATCTTCCTCCACATCGCCGTCGAGGCCGCGGCCGCGTTCGACGAGCTGACCCGCGACGGCCGCGACGACCTCCTCGTCTGGCAGGACGCGCCGGCCTGGCCGAACACCTTCCGCGCCGCCCGCCTCTTCCCCGCCGTCCAGCACCTCCAGGCGCGTCGCCGCCGACGCCGCCTGATGATCGAAGCGGCCGCGATGTTCGAGGGGATCGACGTCCTCGTCGACACCCGCGGCCGGCGCTCGAACCTCACCGCGCTGACGAACCTCACCGGCCACCCCGCGGTCACGATCCGCTCCGGCTTCCGCGCCGACGGCACCCCGCGCGCGACGCACCTCTGGGCGAACCTCCACGACGACGGCACCCTCCTGAACGCCGCCGCCGCCGTCGAACGCGAGCTCGGCCTCCTCGACCGCCGCCCCGACCTCGGCTGACGCCCCCCGACGCTCCCGTCCCCGCTCCGACGTCAGCCTCCACCCCCGACCTTCCCCCTCCGCGCGAGCGCCCTCTCGTTCCTCTCCTTCCTCTCCTTCCTTCCTTCTTCCTTCCCCCTCACCCGTTCGAGGTCTCGAGCACCGCGTCGTCCCCTCCCCGTCCCTCGTCCTCCGGCGCCGGCGGCGCCGGCGCGTCCTCGTCCAACTCGCCGAGCGCGATCCGCGCCAGGTGCTCGTGCGCCGCGCGGTCGGTCCGCTGCATCAGCGCCTCCAGCCCCTCGCCGGTCGCCGTCGTGTCGTGCCGCGTCTGCAGGAGCGGGTGCGCGAACTCGGGCGCCTCGTACACCTCCTCCGGGAGGTGGCGGTAGCGGCAGAAGAACCCGAGGTGCCAGACGAGGAAGTCGAGGATCCGCGTCCGGCCGTGCTCGTCGTCGCCGAAGTGCTCGCGGGCGAGCGCGACGTACCGCCGGCAGAGGTCGAGTCGCTCCGCCGCCGTCTTGTGGATCGTGCGGCGCTCCTTCACCTCCTGGAAGATCCACGGCTTCACCAGCGCGCCGCGCGCCGTCATCAGCGCGTCGGCCCCGGAGCGCTCCCACCGATCGTGGAACTCCCAGTGGGTCAGGAGGTCGCCGTTCCCGATCACCGGGACCGACACCGCCTCCTTCAGGCGCGCGATCTCTTCCCAGTCCGCCGCGCGGGAGTACCGCTGCTCGCGCGTCCGCCCGTGCATCGCGATCGCCGCCGCCCCGGCGTCCTCCGCGATCCGCGCGACGTCGAGGTAGTTGATCTTCCGCTCGTCCCAGCCGAGACGGATCTTCACCGTCACCGGGATCGACACCGCCGCCTTCATCGCCGCGATCAGCACGCCGATCCGGTTCGGACGGGAGAGGAGCTTCGCGCCGAGCCCCTTCCGCGTGAAGTGATCGATCGGGCAGCCGCAGTTCAGGTCGACGAAGTCGGCGCCGCGCTCCTCGGCCGCCGCCGCCGCCTTCGCGAGCGTCTCCGGGTTCCGGTCGGCGAGCTGCGCACCGAACGGCCGGTCCTCCGGGTGGACGCGCAGGAGCGCCAGCTCGCCCCGCCGGCGCTGGACGATCTTCTTGGCGATCGCCATCTCCCCGACCGTGACGTCCGCCCCGAGCTCGCGGCAGAGGCGCCGGAACGGGACGTTCGATCCCTTCGTCATCGGGGCGAGCACGAGCTTCCCCGAGAAGAGCTCCTCGGCGGTGGTCATCGGGCGGGTCTTCCGGTCGCCGGAGCTACTGCTTCCGCTTCTCGTCGGCGCCGGGGAGCGGGTCGAGGCGTTCGCTGATCACCGGGAACTCCTTCGAGTCCGTCTCGTTCCGCTCGACCCACTCCTCCTGCCCCGCCGGCACGTCCATGTCGGCGTAGATCGCCTCGACCGGGCAGACCGGCACGCACGCCGCGCAGTCGATGCAGACGTCCGGGTCGATGACCAGACGGTCCGGGAGGACGTGAAAGCACTCGACCGGGCAGACCTCCACGCAGTCGGTGAAGCGGCAGCCGACGCAGGGTTCGGTCACGACGTGGGTCAAGGCGTCCCTCCGGGATCGGGCGTGCGAGGGAGGCGAGCGTAACCGCCGGATCGCGCCGATTTCGAGCGCTTTTCGGCTACCGTGCCCTGGCCGTCCGCCGTCCTTCGAGGCGACCATGCCCGCGCCCCTCCTCGCGATCGTCCTGGCCGTCCTGCTCCCCGGCGACGGCGACGCGCCCGACGCCCGCGCCCCGAACCGGCTGATCGACGAGAAGTCGGTCTACCTGCGGCAGCACGCGACGAACCCGGTCGACTGGTTCCCGTGGGGGGAGGAGGCGTTCGCGCGGGCGGCGGAGGAAGGGAAGCCGATCTTCCTCTCGATCGGCTACTCGACGTGCCACTGGTGCCACGTCATGGAGCGGGAGTCGTTCGAGGACGAGGAGACGGCCGCGTACCTGAACGCGCACTTCGTGCCGATCAAGGTCGACCACGAGGAGCGACCGGACGTCGACTCGATCTACATGACGTTCGTCCAGGCGCGGACCGGCAGCGGCGGATGGCCGCTGAACGTCTTCCTCACCCCCGACCGGAAGCCGTTCTTCGGGGGGACGTACTTCCCGCCCGAACGCTCCCGCGGCATGGCGTCGTTCCGGGAGGTGCTCGAGCGGGTCGTCCGGGTCTGGGGAGAGTCGCGCGAGGCGATCGAGAAGGACGCGGAGACCGTGGCCCGGTTCCTGCGGGACCGGAGCGCGGTGCCGGCGACCGAGGGGGAGCTCGACGCGTCGATCCTCGACGCGACGGTGGCGGCGTTCTCGTCCCGGTACGACGAGACGTGGGGCGGGACGATCGGCGCGCCGAAGTTCCCGGCCCCGCACCTGCTCCGTCTCCTCCTGCGCCACGAGCACCGGACCGGCGCCGCGCGCGCGCTCGAGATGGTCGTCACCACGCTCGATCGGATGGCCGCGGGCGGGATCCACGACCAGCTCGGCGGCGGTTTCGCGCGGTACTCGACCGACGCGCGCTGGCTGGTGCCGCACTTCGAGAAGATGCTGTACGACAACGCGCAGCTCGCGCGCGTCTACGCCGAGGCGTACCAGCGGACGCGCGCGCCGCGGTTCGCCGCGGTGGCGCGGGACACCCTCGACTACCTCCTCCGCGACCTGCGGCTCGAGGGGGGCGCCTTCGCGTCGGCGGAGGACGCCGACAGCGAGGGGGAGGAGGGGCGGTTCTACACCTGGACGCCGGACGAGATCCGGAGCGTCCTGGAGGAGGACGACGCCGCGGCGGCGCTCGCGTCCTACGGCGTCACCGAGGCCGGACACGTCGACGGACGTTCGGTGCTGCACGTCGCCGACCCGGCCGCGCTCCTCGGCGACGCGCGGGAGCGGGTCCGGAGCGCGCTCTTCGCCGCGCGCGCGACGCGGGTCCGTCCGCTCCGCGACGACAAGGTCCTCGCCGACTGGAACGGGCTCGCGATCTCCGCACTCGCCTACGCCGGCCGCGCGCTCGACGAGCCGCGGTACGTCGCCGCCGCGCGCGAGGCGGCCTCGTTCGTGCTCGCGCACCTCGACGCGGGCGCGGACGACGCGGTCGGCCTCCGGCGCCGGTGGGCGGACGGGGAGGCGGCGATCGCCGGGCATCTCTCCGACCACGCGTTCCTCGCCGAGGGGTTGCTCGACCTCTACGAGTCGGACCTCGACCCGCGCTGGCTCGACGCGGCGCTCGACCTGACGCGCCGCGCGACGGCCCGGTTCCTCGACCCGGAGACCGGCACGTTCTTCGACGTCCCGGCCGGGAGCGACGACCTCCTCGTCCGGACGCGCGACGCGACGGATGGCGCGGTTCCGTCGGGGACGGCGGTGCACGTCGAGAACCTCCTGCGGCTCGGCGAGCTGACGATGGACGACGCGATGCGGGAGACCGCGCTCCGGTGCCTCGAGGCGTACGCCGGCGAGATGGCGCGGATCGGCCTCGGCTACGTCGAGCTGGTGAACGCGGCCGGCGTCGCGCTCGCCCCGCCGCGCGAGGTCGTCTTCGCGGGGCGCCGCGGCGCGGACGACCTCGAGGCGCTCGTCCGGGCGTACTGGGCGACGTTCCGGCCGGTCCGGGTGATCGCGCACGCGCCGGCGGACGAGGCCGCGCGGGCCGCGCTCGCCGGACGGCTGCCGCTGGTCGAGGGGCGGACGCCGGTCGACGGGGCGGCGGCGGTCTACCTCTGCGAGAGCTACGCCTGCCGGCTCCCGATCACCGACCCGGGCGCGATTCCGCGGGACTGACGCGCGTCCGGGAGGCCGCCCCGAGGTTCGGCTCCCTCCGCGTGCGCGGTCCCTCTCCGGCCGTACGCGGGCGCCAGCGTGCCACAAGCTCTTTCTCCGTGGCAGTTTGGCGCGTCCCTCGAACGCGTGATAGGCTTGGGGGTTCCCGCTTTCGCCGGTCGCCTCCTCGGCCGGTCGAGCGACGTGCCCCCCGGGACCCAGGAGTGAAAAGAGCCATGCGGAAGTTCAGCCCCCTCGGATCGGTCGTCTGCGCGAGCCTCGCGCTCTCCGCGCCCGCGGGCGCCGCGCCGGCCGAGTCGTTCACGCACGGCTTCGTGCAGCTCGACGACGCCTCCGGCGCCCGGTTCTTCCAGCGCGCCGCCGGGATCCAGGGCTGGTTCCTCGACGGCGGGTTCCGCTTCCAGGGGCGGGTCCGGACCGACGCTCCGACGTCGGGGGCCGCGATCGGCGCCAACCTCTTCCTCTCGTTCGAAGGGGCCTCGAACGACGTCCGCGTCGACGGGGTCGACCGGCTCGAGGGCGTCGTCCACTTCGTCCGCGGCGACGACCCGGCCGGCTGGTCGGTCGACCGCCCGACCTTCGCGTCGATCCGCTACCGCGGCCTGTACGACGGCGTCGACGTCGTGGTCGACACCGACGTCGGCCCGTTCGAGTACGACCTCCTCCTCGAGCCCGGCGTCGATCCGTCGGGCGTCGTGATCCGGGTCGACGGCGGCGACGCGATGTTCGTCGACGCGGAGGGGACGCTGATCGTCGAGACGGCGATCGGCCGCTTCCGCCAGCCCGAGCCGGAGACGTTCACGGTGGCCGCGGACGGCGCCCGGACGCCGGTGGCGTGCCGCTACCGCCTGATCGACGAGCGTCGGTTCGGTTTCGAGGTCGACGGGTGGGACGGGGTCGAGCGCTTGGTGATCGACCCGACGGTCACGGTCCGCACCTTCCTCGGGGGCTCCGGATCGGACGTCCTGAACGCGGTCGCGACCGGCCCCGACCTCGACGTGTACGTCGCCGGACAGACGTTCTCGGTCGACGTCCCGACCACCGCCGGGGCGTTCGACGAGACGTTCAACGGCAGCGGCGTCGGCGCCGACGACGTCTACGTCGCGCGCCTCAGGAACAACGGGACCGCGCTGGAGTACGCCACCTACCTCGGCGGGACCGACGGCGAAACGTTCCTCGGCGAGTTCGCGTGCGGCGTCGTGGTCGACGCGCTCGGGCAGGCGGTCGTCGTCGGGACGACCTCGGCGACCGACTTCCCGACCACGCCGGGCGCGCTGCAGGAGGACCGGAGCGGGACGCGCGACGGCTTCGTGACGAAGCTCTCCGCCGACGGCGCGACGCTGATCTTCTCGACCTACCTCGGCGGGAACGCGTCGGACAACGCGACCGCGGTGGCGCTCGACGCGACCGGGGCGGTGGTGGTGGCCGGCGACACGTCGTCCAAGAACTTCCCGACCTCCGCCAACGCGTTCGACGACGACCTCGACGGACCGGGCAAGTACGACGGCTTCCTCGCCGTGCTCGACCCGACCGGCGCGTCGCTCACCTACTCGACGCTGTTCGGCGGGACGGGCGAGGACTTCGGCCTCGCGGTCGCGGTCGACGGCGTCGGCCGGGCCGCGGTCGCCTGCGAGACCGACTC
>JBICIB010001018.1:0-6107 GCA_043101415.1 Planctomycetota bacterium JB042
GGCCGCCGGATGATCGCCCGTCACGAAGTTCGGGATTCGCTGCGGATCCGAGCGCCCTCCGTCGCGTCGAGGAGTGAACCGAATCCCCATCCCACGGAGGACTCGCCATGAGCCACGACTCGACCCCCCCTGCCGCCGACCGCCGGATCTCCCAGCCCCTGCGCGCCCGCTTCGAGGCCGCCGTGATGGCGGACCTCGAGCGGGTGCTGTGGATGGAGGAGGCGCTCCTCCCCCCCGGCGACCGCGAGGGCGCCGTCCGCGAGGCGCTCCAGCGGGCGTACCGGGTCCTCTCCCGGTTCCACGCCGGCTGACCCGCCGACCGCGCGGACGCGCCGCCCCCGGCCTCGGGCACCCGCCCGGGCCGGGGGCGGTTCTCGTCTCCGACCGGAGGCCGAACCGGAGACCGGGGCCGCGGATTCCCGGCGATTCGGCTGCGGACCCGAGGGGCAGGCGTCGCGTCGACGGGCGACCTCGAAAGGAGGATCGACCGATGACGACCGCCTCCCTCACCCCGACCGCGCTCCCCCCCGCCGCCCCCGACCTCGCGGTCCTCCGGCGCCGGCTCGAGCGCGCCGCGCAAGACTCCTACGCGTCCCTGCTCCGCACCGCGCGCCGCGTGCTCCGCGACGAGCACGACGCCGAGGAGGCGGTCCAGGACGCGCTCGGGTCCGCGACGCGCGAGCTGTCGCGGTTCCGCGGCGAGGCGCAGTTCACGACCTGGCTCCACGCGATCGCCCGGAACGCGGCGCTCCGCCTGCGCCGGCGGCGCGAGCGTCGAGAGCCGCTGCTCGACGACGTCCTCGCGCGCGACGAGTCCGGCGCGCCCGCCGAGCTCGCCGGCCCCGACGCGGATCCGTCCGCCGCGGTGAGCCGGGACGAGGCCGTCCGATCGGTGCGGGACGCGATCGCCCGGCTCCCCGAACCGCAGGCGCGGCTGGTGCGGTGGCGGGACCTCGAGGCGACGAGCCCCGAGGAGATCGCTCGCCGGCTCGGCATCGGCGCCGGCGCCGCCCGGGTGCGCGTCCACCGGGCCCGGAGGGCGCTCCGCTCGCTCCTCGCACCTCGGGAGCGCCGCCCGGCCCGCTCGACCCGGGCACGCCGTTCCCCCCGGCGACCGTCCGCGCGACCGACCCCGCGCGGCACGGGACGTCCCGCGGACGCCGCCTGACGGCTTCCGGCCGGCCCGGACGAACCGCGCCGGGGCGGAACGGGCGGGTTTTCGCACGCTCCCGGCGCGAAGATCGGGGACCATGGAGGGGATGAACCGCCTCCTCGCCGCGCTGCTCCTCGCCTGGTTCGTCGGCGTCCCCGCGGACGGCGGCGACCTGACGGCCAAGGTGAAGAAGGGGACCCTCGAGATCCTCGGCTCCGACGAGGACGACGTGTTCGACGTCGTCGGCCTCGGCCCCGGAGTCGTCGTCGTCCGCGGCCTCCACGGGACGACGGTGAACGGGAAGCAGAAGAAGACGTTCGACGGGGTCGACCGGGACGTCACGATCAAGACGATGGCGGGGGACGACGACGTCGCCGTGTTCGACCTCTGGGTCGGCGACGACCTCCGGGTGAAGGTGGACGGCGGCCACGACCGCGTCCTCCTCGACGGCGTGTACGTGGCGGACGACCTGCTCGTCCTCGGCGAGAACGGCCGCGACGACCTGACGCTGCACGGCGTGGTCGTGGACGGCGACGCGAGCGTGAAGGGGGGGAAGAAGGCCGACGACGTCTGGCTCTTCGACTGCGTCTTCGACGGCGACTTCGTGCTCCGTGCGGGGAAGGGGGACGACGACGTCGACGTCGAGGCGTGCCTCTTCACCGAGGACGCCGAGTTCGACCTCGGCGGCGGATACGACACGATCGCGCTCGTGTACGGCACGTCGTTCTGGGACGACGTCGAGTTCGACGGCGGGGGCGACGTCGACGCGATCCTCCTCGGCGGCGTGTGGTTCGCCTGGGGGACCGACGTCGACGTCGACGACTTCGAGTTCCTCTACTCCTGACGCCGCCGGCCGATCGCCCCCCTCAGCCGCCCGCCCCCGACGCGTCGACGTCGGTCGGGACCACGTCGACCTCCTCGAACGAGGCCGGGACGTCGAGCCGGAACGTCTCCGCGGACGGCGCGGTGTCGAGCCGCCACTCCTCGAAGGTCGCCGTGTACCGCGGCCTCCCCGGCTCGAGCTTGTAGGTCAGCACGAGCTGCCGCACGAGCGGGACCGAGCCGGTCTCGACCCAGAGCTGGGCGTCGCACCACGTCCCCGCGAAGGCGAGGTGGTGGCACTCCGCGCCCTGGACCGTCTCCGTCCCGAACAGGTATCCGGACGTGAGGTTCGGCACGACCGACGCGTACAGGTCGGAGGAGAGGAACTCCCCCAGCGGCAGGGTCGAACCGAGCCGCTCGGCCGCGAAGTCGAGGGCCGCGTCGACCGTGTCGCCCGCCTCGACCTCTCCCCACGCGCGCGCCTTCCGATCGACGAGCCGCAGCCGGCCGCCGGACAGGACCCACGTCCGGTCGCCTCGGTCCCCGGAGAGGTCGGCGCGGAGCCGGTCCGGGCGCGCGACCACGAAGGAGCGGCGGCCGTGCCGCTTCACCTTCGTCATCCGATCGTCCGTCTCGTCCCACGAGTCCTCGACCTCGAACTCGAACGCGGGCCGCGCGGCGAGGAGCGCGGACGCCGCCCGGAGGATCACGAACGGATCCCGGTCGTCCTCGACCGCCTCTCCCTCGGCTTCGTCGTCCTCGACCGCCGAGTCCTCGGGCGCCTCGACGACCTCGTACTCCCCCTCGTCCTCGACGTACCACACGTCGTCGTCGTACCAGTAGTTCCTCCCCCGCCAGAGGCGGTGGCGCACGCCCGCGGGGAGCGTCGAGACCCGAAGCCCGGGGGGCGGCCGGCAACCGACCCACCGGAGGCGGCCGTCGTGGAAGACGCGTCGGTAGCAGTACGAGCCGTACCGGTAGTAGGTCCGCCCGCCGACGCTCACGGGCGCGGCGCCCGGGAGGTCGTCGAGGACTCCGCCGCGGAACGGGCGCTTCGAGGTGCCGACCCGGCGCCCGTCCGGGGTCACGGCCACCGGCCCCGAGCTCGCGGCCCGGGCCGACACCGGATCCCGCCCGAGCGGTCGATCCGTCCGCGGTCGCGCGTCGGTCCCGGCGAACGGGACCTGGACCGGAGGGTGCCGCATCGAACCGCGGCGGGGCTCCGGCGCCGACGAGCGCCGAGGCCGTTCGACGCTCCGACGCGGCACGCTCGGGGCCTCGCGCCGCGTGGAGGGGCGGGCGCGACTCGGCGTCCGGCGCGCGGCGCTCGACGTGGACCGCCCGTGGCCGCGCACCGAGCCGCCGTGGACCGAGCCGACCGAGCGGCCGCCGCGGCCGCCCCGGCCGGGATCGGCCTCGGCGAGCCAGAGGGGGAGCAGGAGCGCCGCCGCCATCAGGCCCAGGATCCGGGGACGTCGAGTCGTCATCGTTCCTCCTCCGGTCGCAAGAGCTGCTCCAGCTCGACCTCGCGGGCGGACGGCGGCGGCTCGAACCGGAACCGCCGGTCGTCCGGCGGCGGGGAGAGCTCCCAACGCGTCCAGGTCGCCTCGAACTCGGGCGTGCCGGGCTCGTCGTACAGCAGGACGATCTTCCGCGGGACCGGCCGTTCCCCCTCCTCGACCCAGAGCTGCCACTCCAGCCCCGCCTGCCGGAACGCGAGGTGGCGGCACGGCCGGCCGCCCACGACCGTCGCGCCGAGGTCCCGGGCCTCTTCGAGGGACTCCGACATGGCGGCGTACGGGTCCGCGTACAGCACGTCGGCGAGCTGGATCGACACGTCGTACTCGTCCATCAGGAGGTCGAGCGTCTCGTCGATCGTCCCCGGCGCCTCGATCACCGCGTAGACGCCCCGGTCGAGATCGTGCACCGACAGGCGGCCGTCGTCGAGATGGAAGTCCCGCCGGGCGTGGGCGCTCCGGACCCGCCCGAGGAGCCGGCCCGGCCGTGCGCCCGTGATCGTCACCTCGCCGCGCTCGCGGAACGGCGGCCACGCGTCGGGGTGCGGGTCGACCATCGTGAGCGCCTCGAACTCGAACCGCTCGGCCGAACCGAGGAGCTCGCCCATGGACCGCAACGCCGCGTCCGCGGACGCGTCGATCGCCCCGGGGACGCCGAGGTCCGGCCCCCCGAGATCGGAGGACGCGCAGCCCGCCGCCGCCGTCGCCCACGCCGCGATCGAAGCCTGGAGCCACCTTCGCATGTCCACGGTCCTCCGTTTCTTCCGTCGAGCGGTCTCGGTCGTCGGGACTCAGCGCGGCGCGACCTCCGGATCGTCGCCGGCCGGGTCGTGGTCGAGGAGGCCGGCCAGGAGATCGACCGTCTGCAGCGGAGAGAACCCGACGCGCAGGCCGAGGAACCCGAGCACCAGCCCGACCTCGACGTCGAGCGCCTCCCACGCGGACCAGCGCGCCGCCACGCCGTCGTCCCGGCACGCGCGCTGGGGCCAGACCACGAACGTCGCGGCGCGCGCGAAGACGTCGCCGGCCTCCTCGGGGTCTCCGCCCGGCCAGGACTCCGCGTCCTCGAGCGTGCGCCCGACGCGCTCGTACGACCAGAGCGGGATGCCCCACTCGCGCTCGCTCCAACGGGGGCCCGACCGGCCGGCGTCGAAGCCGTACCGCTCGACCTCGGCCCAGCCCGCGCCGACCCCGACGAACGGCGTGACGCGCACCTCGGCGCCGAGGCCGACGCCGTTCGCGAAGCTGACGGGGACGGCGTCCGCGAGATCGAGCGCCCGCGCGGTCCAGTAGTCCCCGGCCGGCGTCCCGCAACCGGCGAGACCGAGGAGCGCGAGGGTCAGGGTGCCGGCGTGCCGCGTGCGTCTCATCACCACCTCAGGGATGCCTCGCCGGCGGGAACGCCTCACGTCCGGCGTCCTCGCCCGGCCACCGGGCCGCCGCGGACCACCCGCCGCCCAGCGCCTTGTACAGCGAGATCAGGTTCTCGACCACGGCCCCGCGGCTCGCGACGAGCCGGTCCTGCACCTCGAACAGCCGCTGTTCGGCGTCGATCACGTTCTGGAAGTCCGCGATCCCCTCCCGGTAGAGGACGAGGACCGACTCGACGGCGCGCTCGGCCGACGTCTCCGCCCGGGCGAGTTCCCCCCTCCGCAGCGACTCCTGCGTGAAGGCGACCAGCGCGTCCTCCGTCTCCTCGAGCGCCAGGAGCACCGCCCGTTCGTACGCCTCGAGGAGCTGCTCGGTCCGCTCGTCCTGGACCTTGATGTTGTTCCGGACGCGTCCCCCGTTGAAGAGGCTCCATCCCATCGAGGGCCCGACGGAGAACTCCCGGCTGTCCGACTCGAGCCAGTCGTCCGAGTCGAGCGACACGTAGGCGTACGAGCCGGTCAGGGAGAACCTCGGGTAGAGGTCGGCCGTCGCGACGCCGATCCTCGCGGTCTGCGCGGCGAGGCGCCGCTCGGCGCCCCGGACGTCGGGGCGCTGCCGGACGAGGTTCGCCGGGAGCCCGATGGCGACGTGTTCCGGCGCGTTCGGGATCGGCGCCGGCGCGAGGACCTCCGGCGGCAGCGCGCCGGGCGGCCGGCCGATCAGGAAGGCGATCCGGTTCAGCGAGAGACGGAGGAGGCTCTCGAGGGTCGGGATGGCCGACCGGGTCAGGTAGAGGTTCGCCTCGGCCTGGGCGACGTCGAGGTCCGGCGCGATGTCCGCGTCGAACCGGTCCTTCGTCAGCGTGAGGGTTCCTCCCTGGCGCCGGACGTTCTCGTGCGCGATCCGGAGTCGATCCTGCAGGGTGCGGACGCGGACGTACTCGAGCGCGACCTCCGCGAACAGCGAGACCGACGTGTCCCGGAGGTCCTCCACCGAGGCCTCGAGCTCGGCCTGCGCGGCCTCGACCGATCGGCGGACGCGTCCGAAGACATCGATCTCCCACGACGCGTCGAACCCGAGCGCGTAGAGGTTCGTCTCGTCGACCGACGGCGCGGAGATCGAGGGGAGCGGCGCCGGCAGGGAGACGGACGGCGGCGCGTCCGGCCCGTTCTCGCTCACCCGGCTCCGCTGGTACGTCCCGATCCCCTGGATGTCGGGGAACCACTCCCCCTCCGCGATGCCGC
>JBICIB010001019.1:0-6387 GCA_043101415.1 Planctomycetota bacterium JB042
GACCCCAGCCTCGCGCAGCGACCCCAAGCCCAGCGCAGCGCCGCGACCTCGGTCAGGACTTGAGGAACTCCGTGATCGCCGCCGTACTCGGGTCGCCCGGGCGGCCGTCCTGCTCCTTGGCGAGCAGCGACTGCGCCGCGGCCTGCTCCTCGAGCGACTTCTTCATCTCCTCGATCTCGTCCTCGGTGAGGTTCTCGAGTTCGATGACCCCGGCGCGGATCTCGTTCACCGCGACCTCGATCGGGTCGTTCGAGGGATGGTCGATCAGCTTCGGCGCGCCGCGCACCAGCTCCTGGACCCGCTTCTGAAGGAGCACCGTGAACTTGAAGACCCCGCCGCACTGCTGGGTCAGATCCCACACGTCCTCGCGCTTCATCCGTCACCTCCTGCGGGACCCGGGCCGGGCCTCGCGTCGTCGCCGCTCGTTCCATGCGCGCCCGCGGCGAGCCCCAGCAGGGACGTCACCTCCGCGAACGCTCGTTCCAGTTCGTCGTTCACCACGACGTGGTCGTACCGTTCCTTCATCGAGAGCTCGAACTCCGCCTTGCCGATCCGCTCGGCGATCGACGTGGCGCTCTCCGTGCCGCGCCCCTCGATCCGGCGGCGCAGCTCTTCGACCGACGGCGGGGCGATGAAGACGTACGTCCCCTCGTACCCCTGCTCCTTCAGGTCGAGGCCCCCCTCGACGTCGATCTCGAGGAGGTAGATCCGGTCGGCCCGCTCGAGCGCCTCGACCAGCGGGGCCTTCAGCGAGCCGTAGAGGTGCCCGTTCTTGAACACCTCCTTGTACTCGACGAACTCGCCGCGCCCGATCCGCGCCCGGAACTCCTCCTCCGACAGGAAGTGGTAGTCGACGCCGTCGGCCTCGTTCGGACGCGGGGGGCGCGTGGTCGCGGTGACCGCCACGTCGACGCGGGGATCGAGGGCGAGACGCGCGACCAGCGTCGTCTTCCCCGAGCCGGAGGGGCCGGAGACGACGACGAGGCCGCCCTGGAGGCCCTCGTTCCGATCGGTCGGCGCGGTCGTCATTCGAGGTTCTGCACCTGCTCGCGGAGCTTCTCGATCACGGTCTTCAGCTCGATCACGTGACGCCCGATCGCGACGTCCTGGTTCTTCGATCCGATCGTGTTCGCCTCGCGGCCCATCTCCTGGACCAGGAAGTCGAGCGACCGGCCGATCGGCTGGCGCCGCTTCAGCGTCTTCTCGAACCCCGCCACGTGGCTCTCCAGACGGTGGAGCTCCTCCGTCACGTCGGCCCGGTCGGCGAGGAGCGCCACCTCGCGCTCGAGCACGCCCGCGTCGAGCGCGACCTCCTTGCCGACGAGCGCGCCGATCCGGCGGGTCAGCTTCCGCTTCATCGCGGGGGGCACCTTCGGCGCGCGCGAGGCGATCGCGGCCACGGTCTTCGAGGCCTGCTCGAGCAGCTCGACGAGGACCGCCGCGAGCCGCTCTCCCTCCGCCCGGCGCGACCGGGCCAGCTCGGCCAGCGCGCCGGCCAGCGCCTTGTCGACCGAGCGCCACTCCTTCTCGTCGATCTCGTCCGACTCCTCGAGCGTCACCACGCCGGGGAGTCCGAGGAGCGTCCGGAGGTCGAGGTCGTCGGCGAGCCCCGCCTTCCCGGCGAGGTCGCGGATCGAGCGGACGTACGAGCGCGCCAGGTCGGCGTCGACCACCGGCGCTTCCTTCCGGTCGAGCGTCTTGACGCGGACGAAGACGTCGACCGTCCCGCGCGAGAGCGTCTTCCGGACCCGCTCCTCGACCTGGGACTCGTACCGCAGATAGCGCGACGGCAGCCGCGTCTTCACCTGCAGGTAGCGGTTGTTCACGGACCGCGTCTCCACGGTCACGGCGACCCCACCGCCGGTCGCCTCGGCGCGGCCGAAACCGGTCATCGAGGTCGGCATCGGCCGGCTCAGCTCCCGCCCCGCGCCTGAGTGAGCGCCCGGCTGCCGGGCTTGACCGGGACCGAGCCCTCCTTCGCCAGCGGGTCCTCCTCCGCCGTCCAGACGTTCGCGTCGATCGCGACCAGCGCCCGGTACGGCACGTCGAACACCTCGGCCCCGCCGGTCCGGTCGACGATGCTGCCGACCCCGACCACCTCGGCGCCGAGGCCGCGCAGGAGCTCGACCACCTCGCGGGCCGACCCGCCCGTGGTGCAGACGTCCTCGACCACGAGGACGCGCTCCCCCTTCGCCACCGCGAACCCGCGACGGAGCGTCATCGCCCCGTCGACCCGCTCGGTGAACAGGCTCTTCGCGCCGAGGAACCGCGCGACCTCGTGGCCGATCACGAGGCCGCCCATCGCCGGCCCGACGACGGTCTCGACGCGGTCGTCGGCGAACTTCTCGCCGAGCGCGACGCCGAGCAGCCCGGCGCGCGCCGGCGACTGCAGCGCGATCGCGCACTGGACGTAGCGGTCCGACCGCTTCCCCGACGACAGCTCGAAGTGTCCCTCGAGCAGCGCGTCGCACTCCTTCAGCAGGTTCTGGACGTCCTGCGACTCCATGCGGTTCAGCCCCCCTCCGGCTTCTCTCCACCCCCGTCGACTGGCGGCGCGACGCCCGGGTCGGTCGACTCCTGCGAGGACGGCGCGTCGTCGAAGAGGTCGCCGCTCCCCGCCTGGTACGAGCACTTGTTGATCAGGATCGCGGAGAGGACCCAGACGATCGCGAGCGTCGCGGTCGTCTTGTTCACACCCGCCGCCTTGACGCCGAACGTCTCGGCGCCCATGCCGCCGAACGCCTCGCCGAGGCCGCCGCCCTTCCCCTCCTGGATCAGGATGATGAGCGACAGCAGGAGCGCCGACACGATGAAGACGAACCAGAGGAAACCGGCGATCATGGATCACTCCGCAGGGACTCACCCGCCCGCACGATGGGCAGGAACGCGTCGAGCTTCAGCGAGGCCCCTCCGACGAGGGCGCCGTCGATCTCCGCCTCGCCGAGGAGCGAGGCGGCGTTGTCCGCCTTGACCGAACCGCCGTACTGGATCCGGACGGCGTCGGCGAACGGCTTCCCGAAGCGCCCGGCGAGCGTCTCGCGGAGCGCGCGGTGGACCTCCACCGCCTGGTCGGGGGTCGCGGTCCTCCCGGTGCCGATCGCCCAGACCGGCTCGTAGGCGACGGTGAGGGTCGAGAGGTCGTCCGCCGAGAACGGCTCGAGTCCGCCTTCGAGCTGGCCGCGGCAGACGTCGAGCGTCCGACCGCCGTCCCGCTGCTCGAGGCTCTCCCCCACGCAGAGGATCGGCGCGAGGCCGTGCTCGAGCGCGGCGCGCAGCTTCCGGGCGAGGAGCGGCTCGTCCTCGTGGAACTGCTGGCGTCGTTCGGAGTGGCCGAGGATGACGTGGGTGCCGCCCGCGTCCCCGACCATCGCCGCCGAGACCTCGCCGGTGTACGCGCCGGACGCCTGGTCGTGGCAGTCCTGCGCGCCGACGATCAGCGACGACCCCTCGGCCCAGCGCGCGACGCGCTCGAGCAGGGGGAACGGCGGGAAGACCCCGACCTCGACGGCGACGCCGTCGCACGCCTCGGCCAGCCCCTCGACGAGGGGACGGGCCGCGGCGCCGTCGAGGTTCATCTTCCAGTTGCCGGCGACGAAGGGCTTGCGCATGCCAATCGGGGAGGACGGTCGAAACCCGGCAGTTTAGGGAGGTTCCGGTGGGGCGTCAACCCGTGGCCCGCCGCTCCCCGCGCTCCCCCGATCAGAACCCGAACGGGTAGTCCTTCTGGTACTGCTCGGTGTCCGGCGGCACGGCGCCGGAGTACGGGTGGAGCGGGACCAGGGTGATCACCTGGAACTTCCCGTCCGAGTGCTTCCGCCGCCAGACGACCCCCCGGTAGACCCGATCCGGCGGCCGGTACGACTCGCCGGCGACGATCGACTGCCCGAGGCCGGACTCCTGCTTCCGGATCTCGACGAAGATGGTGAAGACGTGGCTCTTCACGCTGAGGAGGTCGCCGAACTCCTTCTGGTCGTTCTGGCCGACGGAGAACGTCTGGTGGAGCCAGTCCTCGACCCGCTCGACCACGCCGTCCGGGTTGTCGAAGACGAAGTCCTCCTCCTTCTCCTCCTGCTGGTCCTCGAGGTCCTCGGCCTGGTCCGCGTCGACTCCGAAGTCGTCGGGCGACGAGTCGCCGAACCCCTTCTGGTGGTCGAGGTGGTCCTCCAGGACCTCGCGCCGGAACTCGTCGATCTTCTCGAGGACCGTGTACGGCATCTTGTCCTGCTCCAGGAGCGCGCGCAGGACGACCATCGGGGCGGTGTTGACGTTGACCCGTCCCTGGTTCGTCTCGGTGGCCCGGTCCTCGTCCTCCGCGTCCTCGGCCGCGTTCTCCTGCGCCTCCTCGAGCTCCTCCTGCTCGTCGTCGCCGCCCTCGTCGAACGGCGAGTCGCCGAGGTCGTCCTCCTCCTCGGCGTCGGCGAGCTCGTCGAGCGCGTCGGGGTCGATCCGGACGTTCGAGTAGACCGTGATCACGTCCATCAGGCCGGGGACGTACCTCCCGTCCTCGATGAACCCGTGGAGCAGGAACTCCGACATGTCGTCGACCGCGACCAGCTCGTCGAGGCCGAGCGGGAAGAAGACCTCGTCCTCCTCCGTCTCGACGAACCGGGCCTCTCCGAACGCGAGCTTGCTGTCCGCCTCCTCGGTCGTCGACTGCGCGTACGTCGGGAAGTCGTGGTCGCGATCCCCCTGGAGCCACGCCTCGAACCGATCGACGAGGTCGTCCGCCTCGCCGTTCGTGAGGTCGAAGTCCGAGTCCTCGCGGAAGGTGTCGAGGAGCCGCACGAACCGCTCCTTCCACTCCTCGCGGAACCCGTCGTCCTTCGCCGCGAGGCAGAGGAGGTTCATCTTCCGGTCCTCGTCGACGATCCGGATGCGCACGTCGAGGTCGCCGCCGCCCCCGCCGCCGAAGCCTCCCCCGCCGCCGCCGGCGCCCTCCGGGTCGAGCCACTCGTCGGCGAGCGAGTCGGTCGCCGAACCCTCCTGGGCCTCGCCGAGGTCGCTCCCCCCGCCGAACGACCCCTCGAACTGCGACGTCCCCTCCCCCTCGGTCCCCGTCCCCTCCTCGTCCGCCTCGGTCTCCTCGTCCTTCAGGTCCTTGATCAGCATCGCGCACGCCTCGTGCCAGGCGCCGCGCGCGGCGTAGTCGTACTTCACGTCCTGAAGCGACGTGAGGGCGATCGAGCGGTCGACGTTCGCGGAGACCGAGAGCTGACCGACCACGACGACCAGGATCAGGAGCGCCAGGAAGGCGAGCAGCATCGCGGCGCCGCGTTCGCGGCGGGAGGGAGCGTTCATCGGGACTCCGGCGGGGACGGGAGCGGGACCCGGTCGTTCGACTAGACGTTGCGGCGCGCCGGTGCTTCCCGGGTTGTCGCCGGAAACTCGCCGGCGCTCGCCGGTCCCGTCCGATCAGCCGAACAGGCGGAGGTGCAGCTTCAGCACCGCCTCCCGGAACGGGTCGACCTCGATCGTGCGGTACGCCTCCTCGAAGTCGAGCCACCGGTACTCCCGGTACTCCTCCCCGAGGCGGACCTCCGGGGACTCCGGCCCGACGTCGTAGCCGAGGCCCCAGTCCACGAGGTCGAGGTCTCCGACCTGCTCCCGGTGACGGAACCCGAAGTCTATCAACGCCCTGGGATGGACGATCCCGGTTTCGTCCCGCACCTCGCGGAGCGCGGCCGCCTCGAGCCGCTCGTCCGGGCGGACGGTGCCGAGGACCGGGCGCCACAGCCCCTCGTGCCGGTGGTGGCGGCGGACGAGGAGATACCGCGGTCCGGGGGAGTCCTCCCGGAAGACGAACACGGCGACTTGGTGGGTCGGATGCGCTGCGGACACGGTCGACGTCCCATGATCTCCTTCCCGTTCCTTCGGCCGAGCGGGCGCCCGACCTGAGCCGTTACGATGCCGTCCCGCCGCGAGTTGGATCGGGCCGCCGGACGCCGCGGCCGTTCCCGGGAGCCCTCGATGATCGTCACCCCCCTCCTCGTCGCCCTCCTCGCCCCCCCCGCCGAGGCGCGGCCGCCGTCCCCCGCCGCGCTCTCGATCACCGCGGCGGAGATCCAGGCCCACGTCGACTTCCTGGCGTCCGACCTGCTGGAGGGGCGCGACTCCGGACACCGAGGGGCCGAGACCGCCGCCCTGTACATCGCGTCCCGGTTCGACGCGCTCGGCCTCGAACCGCTCCTCGAGGACTGGCAGCAGCCGGTCCCGCTCCGGAACGCCCGCGGCGAGGGGACGGCCGTCCTGACCGTCGGCGCACACCGGGAGGAGCTGGAGGAGCACGTCCAGGTCCGCGACTTCGCGGCGCCGGGGCAGGTCCGCGCGATCGCGGCCGACGACGCCGCGATCGAGCCGGGCGTCGTCGCCGTCGTCACGGGCGGGGAC
>JBICIB010001020.1:0-5412 GCA_043101415.1 Planctomycetota bacterium JB042
CAGCCCGGGACGTGGACGGTCGAGGTGGCGCGCGACGGACGGCGGAGCACCGCCACGGTGGTGGTCGGCATCGGCGAGACCGCGGCCGTCCGCCTGAGACTCGAACCATCGGAAACGCCTCGCAAGACCGAGGGAGGATGACATGAACGGACTCGCCTGGGGGATCGCCCTCGTCTCCGTCTCCGCCGCCACGGAGCTCGCCGTGCGGAGCCTCGACGCACCCGCGCCGGACGACGGGCGGATCGACGCGATCGCCGAACGGATGGCGACGCTCGAGGAACGGCTGGAGCAGGTCGACGGCCGGATCGCGAAGGCGCTGGCGCGCGCCGAGTCGCCCGAGCGCGCGGCGGCGCGGGCGAGCGGGCCCGCCGTCGCCGACGCGGGGACCGTCGTGGAGAGCCCCCTGCTCGCGGCGGCCGAGCGAGACGCCGCCGCGGCGGCGGAAGAGGCCGCGGAGGAGACCGAGGACGAGTTCGACCTCGAGGCGTTCGCCGCCCGCCTCCGCGCCGGCGGGATGAGCGACGAGGAGGTCGAGCGGGCGTGGCGGAAGATCGTCGCGGCCGGGCGCGTCGACGACGCCATCGACCTGCTGGAGGAGCTCGCCGAGCTCCACCCGAACGACCCGGACCTGCAGGCCCACCTCGGGTCCGCCTACATCCAGAAGCTGATGACCGTCCCCGACCTGCAGCGCGGGGAGCCCGCGATGCGCGCCGACGCCGCGTTCGACGCCGCGCTGAAGCTCGACCCGCAGCACTGGGACGCGCGGTTCTCGAAGGCGATCTCGCTCTCGTTCTGGCCGCCGATCATGGGGAAGCAGCCCGAGGCGATCCGGCAGTTCGAGACGCTCCTCGCGCAGCAGGAGGGGAGCGGCGCGCCGGAGCCGAAGCACGCGCAGACGTACCAGTTCCTCGGCAACCTCTACCTGCAGTCGGGCCAGGTCGACAAGGCGAAGGAGGTGTTCGCGAAGGGGCTCTCCAGCTTCCCGGGGAACGAGGCGCTGGCGCAGGCGATGGCCGGCCTCTGAGCCGGCCGCGGCGCGCGGACTGCTATCCTGACGGGCCCGTTCCCGCCCCACTCCGGAGCCCGTCCCCATGCGCTGGAAGGATCGTCGCCGCAGCGACAACGTCGAGGACCGCCGCTCGCGGCGCGTGACGCGAGGAGGAGGGATCGGGGTCGGCGCGATCGTGCTCGGCCTGCTCGCGTGGTGGATCAGCGGCGACCCGCGGGCGCTGCTCGGCTCGATCACCGGGGCGGGCGGGGCGGGCGGCGGGGGCGCGGCGACGACCGAGGAGTTCCGCCCGACCGCGGAGGAGAACGAGCGGGCGGACTTCATCTCGGTCGTCCTCGCGGACACCGAGGACGTCTGGAACGAGCTGTTCCGACAGGTCGGGAAGACGTACCGCGAACCGCGGCTCGTCCTCTTCTCGGGCGCCGTCCAGTCGGCGTGCGGCTTCCAGAGCGCGGCGGTCGGGCCGTTCTACTGCCCGGGCGACTCGCAGGTCTACCTCGACCTCTCGTTCTTCGACGACCTCGAACGACGGTTCGGCGCGCCCGGCGACTTCGCGCAGGCGTACGTCATCGCCCACGAGGTCGGCCACCACATCCAGAACCTCCTCGGGATCTCCGACGACGTGCGCGCGAGGCAGCGCGGCCGGTCGAAGGCGGAGCAGAACGACCTCTCGGTCCGGCTCGAGCTGCAGGCGGACTTCCTGGCCGGGGTCTGGGCGCACCACGCGCAGCGCGCCACCCGGATGCTGGAGCAGGGGGACCTCGAGGAGGCGTTGAACGCGGCGGCCGCGATCGGCGACGACCGGCTGCAGCGGCGGGCGGGCGGGACCGTGGTCCCCGAGTCGTTCACGCACGGGACCTCGGCGCAGCGGATGAAGTGGTTCCGGCGGGGCCTCGAGACCGGCGACCTGAACCAGGGGGACACGTTCTCGGCGCGCGACCTCTGAGGCGCGGTGCGAGACGCGAGAGAGGGGCCGGCCCGCCTCGGCGCGCCGGCCCCTCGTCCGTCCGCGGACCGATCAGCCGCGGTTCTTCCTCGACTTCTTCCCCTTCTTCTTCCCGTCCTTCCCCTTCTTGCCGCCGTCCCGGTCCTTGCGGACCTTTCCGGCCTTCGTCACGAACTCGTTCGACTCGTCCGACTCCTCGACGGCGCCGTCGTAGTCCACGACCGCGATCGCGAACGCGCCGCTCAGCTTCTCCTCCTTCACCGGCTCGGAGAACTTCAGCGTCGTCGACGCGCCGGCCGCGAGCGCGGGGACCGACTGGAGGCCGACCTTCGTGTCCCGCTGCCGGTTCACCCGCTTGTTCGGGCTGAGGAAGACGCGGCAGGAGGTCGGCGCGGCGTCCCCGTCCCCGTCGTTCCGGATCGTGACCTTCACCGTCACCTTCCCCTTTCCGTAGTTCACCGACTGGACCTCGGCGGTCAGGTTCGGCAGCTTCGCCGCGACCGCGGCGGGGGCCGGCTCCGGCGTCGGAGCGGCCGGCGTGACCGGAGCGGCCGGCGTGACCGGGGCGACGGGGGCGGCCGGCGTCGGGTCGGGGGTCGGGTCGGACTTCCCGAAGCCGAACGGGTCGTTCGGATCGACCGTCGGCTGGCTGCCGGTGAAGACGTAGCCGCGATCGAGGAAGTACTGGCGGCGCGCGTCGTACTTCGCCCGCTGGTCGGCGACGTTCTGGCCCGGGTAGCGGGTCGGATCGAGGAGGGCGAGGATCTCCGACTCCCGGATCGGGACGATCTTGTTCAGCCGGCTGTCGACGTGCGGGATCTGGCGCTTCACCTCCGACTGCTGGGACGGGCTCTTGCCGAGGGTCCGCATCGCGAACGTGGTGAGGCCGTCGGTGTAGACCTGGTACTCGATCGGCACCTGGAACGTCCGCTGGACGATCACGAACGAGTCCCGCGGGACCTCGAAGTCCCACTCGATCTCCTGGGTGAAGCTCGAGCCGTTCATCCGCTCGTTGTGCTTCGAGACCTCCTGGTTCCAGCTCGCGCTGATCTCGGCCGACATCGACCCGAACTTCGACGCCGGGCTCTCGTACTTCAGCGTGGACACGACGCCGGTGCTCGTGGTGTCGGTCTCCGCGACGACGGTGCTCGTGTACTCGGTGAACGACGTCTTCACCTTGTGCGAGCGGCTCGAGCTCTCGCCGCCGATGTTGTCGGAGACCGCGAGCTGGACGGTCTGCTTCGGCGCCTGGATCGGCTGCCCCTGCTTGTCGAGCTTCACGGGGACGGTGAAGTCGGTCGGGTCGTAGCCGAGCTCGCGGTAGATGCTGAAGCGCTGGGTCTTCCCCTTGTAGGTGACGTCGATCCAGTCGGGCGTCCACTTGTCGGCGAGCTGTCCGTCGACGTCGACCGTGATCTTGTACGGCACGCCGACGTCGGCCTTGGTGTAGGAGTACCCCTCCTCCTGCCCCATCTCGTGGTGCCCCTGGATCGAGATCGCGCCGGTGTTCCCGTACGGCCCGTGGATCGTGACGTCGATGTAGTTGTCCGTCCCGTACGTGTCGCCGAACCCGCCGTCCTTGGTTCGGGTCTTGATGTGATAACTGGCGGAGCTCGCGCTCGCGACGGCGGCGAGGCCGCTCAGGATCGTGCCGGTGAGGAGGAGCTTGCGGATCATCGTGGTTCCTTTCGTGGGGAGCGCACCCGGCGCCCCGGTCTTCGGTTCGCCCGTCCCGACGGAACCGACGGCGCGCGCCCGCCAGACTCCTCCGCGAAAACCCCCCGTCGGCCCGCCGCTCCGAGCGCGTCGCCGGGCCGACGCGGGGAACCCCGACCGGCCGGGCCTCGTTCCCGGGCCCGAGACCACGAACCCCGGAGCCGATCGATGAGTCTGGTCCTGCGCGTCGCCCTGATCCTCGCCCCGTTCTTCCTGTTCGGCTGCTCGATCCACGTCGGCGACGGCGTCTGCTGGGGCCGGCATGGCGTGCGCGGGAGCGGGGTCGTGGCGACGGTCGCGCACGAGCGGCCGACCTTCACCCGGGTCGAGGTGCGCGGGGCGTTGGAGCTGGTGGTCGAGATCGGACCGCCGACCCCGGTGGAGGTGAGCGGCGACGACAACATCCTCCCCCACCTCCGGATCGAGGTGGTCGGCGACCGGCTGATCGTCGAACCGCGCCACTCGATCTCCCCCCGCTGCCCCCTCGTCGTGCGGGCGACCTCACCGGACCTCCGCGAGATCGAGGCGTCCGGGGCGACGGAGGTCGTGGTCCATGGTTTGGACGCCGCCGTCCTCTCCCTCGACGTGTCCGGCGCGTCGGAGGTGCGCGTCGACGGCCGATGCGACCACCTGGAGGCCGAGGTCTCGGGCGCGTCCGACCTCGAGCTGACGGAGCTGGTCGCCGAGACGGCCGAGATCGAGGCGAGCGGCGCATCCGACGCCGACCTCCGGGTCGACGCGGACCTGCACGCCCGGGTGTCCGGCGCCGCCTCGGTCCGGAACCACGGCCCGGGCGCGGTGCGAGGACACGTCTCGGGGGCCGGCTCCCTCGAGCCGAGGAGCGGCTGATCGCGGCGGCGGCGGCGGGCGGACGACGGCCTTCTCGGACGCCCCGGTTGGGTTACCATGAGGCTTCGATCCGGTCCGCAGGAGGAGAGGGCCCCATGTCCGCCGCACTCCCGACGCCCGTCTCGCGGGGGCGCTGATGCCCGCCATGGATGCACCCGAAGGTCTTCGTCGAGACGATCCGCACGCCTGGGATCGGCTGATCGACGCCGCCGGTCCGTCCGCGATGCTCGTGCGAGTCGAGGCGGCCCTCGGCGCGCGCTTTCGCGGTCAGGTCGGCGTCGACGAGATCTGGCGGGAGACCCTGCTCCGGACCTGGCGCGTCCGGGAGAGCCTCGACTGGTCCGGCCTCCCCGCGTTCCGACGGCAGCTCCTCGCGATCGCCGAGGAGGTGATCAAGGAACAGCTCGAGGACGGCGAGGGCGGACGCGTCACGCCGATGCCCCGGCGCTCGAGCGGTTCGGTCCACGCCGGCCCGATCGCGTTCACCTCTCCGGCGCGGGCCTCCGCCGACCGGGAGGAGGCGTTCGCGATGCGCTACGCGCTCGACCGCCTGTCGCCCGAGTTCCGGTACGTCGTCTGGCTCTCCGAGTTCGAGGAACTCTCCCCGCAGACGATCGCGGAGCGGCTCGAGCTCGACCTCCCCGAGGTGCAGGACCGACTCCGCCGCGGCACGATCGCGTTCCGCCACAAGCTCCGGACGGTGCGCCAGGAGAAGGCGGCCGAGCCGACCGAGGAGACCTGGTTCTGACGCGCTCGGCGGCGGGAGCGGCGCCCGGGCGCCACTCCTTGCGCGACCAGCATCGCGGCATGGGCCTGCGAGGCGGCAATGTCTTCGCGGTAAAAGCGCCGATCGAAGTCGATCGATGCGTTAATCCGCTCCATCGCCTCGTCC
>JBICIB010001021.1:0-7605 GCA_043101415.1 Planctomycetota bacterium JB042
TGCCGCCGGAGCTCGAGGACGACGGGGTCGGGCGGCCGGTCGGAGAGGACGTCGACCGTCTCCTCGTCGGAGACCATCTCCGGGAGGCCGAGCTTCCGCGACAGCGGCTCGTCGACGAACGCCTTCAGCGTCAGCGTGCCGGGAGCGACCTTGAGCGTCCGCCGGTCGCGGCGCCAGAGGAGGTCCGTCGCCGACCTCCCGCCCCGCCGGTCGAGGGTCCGGCGCAGTCCGACCTTCTCGATCGCGCCGCCGCCCGGCAGGGTCACCGTGACCGGGAGCTCCACCACGGGGAGCGCCTTCCAGTTCACGGTCGAGTTCGGCCGGATCGACCAGGACGACCCCGAACGCGGTTCGATCTGGAAGCCGGCCGCGTGCGCGCTCAGCCCGTACTTCCCGTCGACGAGCTCGTCGAACCGGTAGCGCCCGTCGGCGTCCGTCGTCGTCTCCCGCCGCGACGCCCGCTCCTCGTTCCACTCCTCCGCCGCCTCCTCGAGGACCTCCTCGAGCGACTTGTCGACCGGGACGTGCCCGACGTCGTCCTCGTCGCTGAGGTTCCGCTCGCTCGCCTTCCGCGCGCGCAGCACGACGCCGGCGACCGGCGCGCCGTCCTCGTCGGTCACCGTCCCCTCGATCACGCCGTCCCCGACGTGGGAGAGGGAGGAGACCGATCGCTCCCGCTCGAGGGGGGCGACGGACGCCGCCCGTTCCTCGGCGGCCGGCGCCGCGGGGAGCGGCGAGGCGCTCGCCGGGGCCCGCGGCGTCTCGGCCTCGGCCGTCGCCGCGCGCACGGCGTCCACCCCGAGGTCGACGTCGAGCGCCTCGGCGCCGGGGTCGCCCGAGAACGTCACGAACCCGATCGCGAGACCGAGGAACGTCCCCGCCAGAAGCCCGATGGCCAGCCCGCCCTTCATGGCGCCGCCTCCTTCCTGACGCAGCGCCCCGAGTCTACTCCTTCTCCCCGTGGAACGCGTGCGCGCCCTCCTGTAGCGTGCCCGCTCCCCCTTCGGCGCGCCCCGGAGACCGCATGCAGTACGGGTTCCTCATCGACCACCGCCGGTGCATCGGCTGTCACGCCTGCACCGTCGCCTGCAAGGCGGAGAACGACGTCCCCGTCGGCTCGTTCCGGACCTGGGTGAAGTACACCGAGAAGGGGACGTTCCCCGCCGTCAAGCGGAGCTTCGCCGTCCTCCGGTGCAACCACTGCACCGACGCGCCGTGCGTCACGATCTGTCCGGTCACCGCGCTCGACAAGCGGCCCGACGGCATCGTCGACGTCGACCGGGACGTCTGCATCGGCTGCCGCGCGTGCATGCAGGCGTGCCCGTACGACGCGATCTACCTGAACGACGAGACCGGGTCGGTCGAGAAGTGCCACTACTGCGCCCACCGCGTCGAGCAGAACCTCGAGCCGGCGTGCGTCGTCGTCTGCCCCGAGCAGGCGATCGTCCCCGGGGACCTCCACGACCCGTCGTCGAAGATCGCGACGATGGTCGCCGAACACGACACCGAGCGACGGCGCACCGAGCAGGGGACGGGACCGAACGTCCACTACCTCGGGCACGAGCCGGTCGCGCTCGAGCCGGGCGCCGCCGCGCGCCCGCCGACGTACCTCTGGAGCGACCGGCCGGCGACGAAGCCCGAGCCGTGGCCCGCCTCGCTCGAGACCGCCGCCGACACGCGGACGGTGCTCGACGCCGGGCACAAGGTCGAGTGGGGATGGGCGGTCGCGCTCTACCTCGTGACGAAGGGGATCGCCGGCGGCGCGATGGTGCTGGCGCCGTTCGCGGCGGCGCTCGGGCTGACCGGGTTCGGCGCCGACTACCTGCCGGAGGTCCTCGCGCTGCTCTTCCTGAGCGTGACGACGTTCCTGCTCGTCGAGGACCTGACGCGGCCGATGAAGTTCCTCACCCTCCTCACCCGCGGCAACCGGAGGAGCTGGCTGGTGAAGGGGGCGTACGTCCTGATCGGCGCGTCGACGGTCGCGACCGGCGCGCTGGCCTGCCGCTGGCTCGGGCTCGACCGGGCAGCCGACGCGCTCCGCTGGGTCGGGTTGCCGCTCGGCGCGATGGTCGCCGCCTACACGGCGTTCCTGTTCAGGCAGTGCGAGGGGCGCGACCTCTGGCAGAGCGGCCTCGTCCTCCCCCACCTGCTCTTCCAGGCGCTCCTCCTCGGCGCGGCCGCGCTCCGCTTCGGCGCCCCCGACGACCGGACGCCGCTCGCGGTCCTGTTCCTGATCGGCGCGGTCGGCCACGTGGCGCTCGCCCTCCTCGAGGCGAACAAGGCGCACGCCACCGCCAACGCGCGGCAGGGGGCGGCGTTCCTGAAGACGCTCCGGTACGGCGGCCTGAACCCGTTCGGCTTCGGCCTCGCCCTGGTCGCGATCGGGACGGTCCTCGCGTTCCTCACCCCGCTCGGCGGCTTCGGCGCCGCCCTCGCGGGAATCTACTTCTACGAGTGGGCCTTCGTGCGCGCGGGCCAGCTCCCTCCGCTGAGTTGACGGCATGCACGACCCGCGTTCGATGAACGTCACCCCGCTCGAGTCGTTCCCGCCGAAGGAGAAGTGGAGCGACTGGGTCGAGCTCGACGCGAAGGCGTGGCCGCGCCGCGTGGAGAAGCGGTACCGCCTCGTCCCGACGACCTGCTTCAACTGCGAGGCGGCGTGCGGCCTGGTCGCGTACGTCGACAAGAGCGACGACTCGATCCGTAAGCTCGAGGGGAACCCGTTCCACCCGGGCTCGCGCGGGAAGAACTGCGCCAAGGGGCCGGCGACGCTGAACCAGATCGAGGACCCCGAGCGGATCCTGACCCCGCTGAAGCGGGTCGGTCCGCGCGGCTCGGGGAAGTTCGAGCCGTGCACCTGGGAGCACGTGATCGACGTGTTCGCGGCGAAGATCCGCGCGGCGATCGTCGACGGCCGGAAGACCGAGGTGATGTACCACGTCGGACGGCCGGGGCACGACGGCTACATGGACCGCGTGCTGCAGTCGTGGGGCGTCGACGGGCACAACTCCCACACGAACGTCTGCTCCGGCGCGGCGCGGCTCGGCTACGCGCTCTGGACCGGCGCCGACCGGCCGTCGCCGGACCACGCGCACGCGAAGTTCATGCTGCTGGTCTCGAGCCACCTCGAGACCGGGCACTACTTCAACCCGCACGCCCAGCGGATCATGGACGCGAAGTCGGCGGGCGCGAAGCTCTGCGCGGTCGACGTGCGCCTGTCGAACACGGCGTCGATGGCCGACTACTGGCTCGCGCCGTGGCCGGGGACCGAGGCGTTCCTCCTCCTCTCGATGGCGCACGTCCTGCTCGAGGAGGACCTCTTCGACCGGACGTTCGTGCACGACTGGGTGAACTGGCGCGACGACCTCGCGAACCGGGCGCCCGACGCGGACGTCACCTTCGAGCGGTGGCTCGAGGAGGTGAAGGAGGAGTACGCGCGGTACACACCGGAGGCGGCGGAGGCGGAGTGCGGCGTGCCGCGCGACACGATCGTCGCCGTCGCGCGCGAGTGCGGCGCGGCCGGGTCGGCGCTCGCGACCCACATCTGGCGGAACGCCGCGTCGGGGAACGAGGGGGGCTGGCAGATCGCCCGCGCGCTCGAGTTCCTCGTCGTCCTCTGAGGCGCGGTCGGGACGAAGGGAGGGACGAACCTGAACTCGTCCGACAAGTTCGTGCCGCCGCCGTTCCTGAAGCCGCCGCCGCAGGAGGTCTGGAACGAGCTCCTCTATCCGAAGGAGTGGCCGCTCTCGCACCACGAGCTGTCGTTCCTCCTGCCGCACCTGCTGGAGGAGCGGGGCGCGAAGCTCGCCGCGTACTTCACGCGCGTCTACAACCCGGTCTGGACGAACCCGGACGGGCTGATGTGGGAGCGGATGCTGAAGGACGAGGCGAGGGTCGAGCTGCACGCCGCGCTCACCCCGGTCTGGAGCGAGACCGCGCAGTACGCCGACTACGTCCTCCCGATGGGGCTCGGCGCCGAGCGGCACGACCTGATGAGCCAGGAGACGCACGCGGCGAAGTGGATCTCGTTCCGGCAGCCGGTCGTGCGGGCGATGTACGAGCTCGAGGGGAAGCGGGTCGACACGACGCGCGAGACGAACCCGGGCGACGTCTGGGAGGAGGACGAGTTCTGGATCGAGCTGTCGTGGGCGATCGACCCGGACGGCTCGCTCGGGATCCGGAAGTACTACGAGTCGCCTTACAACCCCGGCGAGAAGATCGCGGTCCCCGAGTACTACCGGTGGATCTTCGAGAACTCGGTGCCGGGGCTACCGGAGGAGGCGGAGAAGCACGGGCTGACGCCGCTGCAGTACATGCGCGAGCACGGCGCGTTCCTGGTCGAGGAGTCGACGTACGAGGCGTACCGGAAGCAGCTCGGCGCCGACGCGCTCGCGGGCGCCGAGAAGGACGAGGCGCGGGGCGAGGTCCGGAAGGACGGGAAGGCGGTCGGCGTGCTCGTCGACGGGACCGCGTACGCCGGCTTCCACACGCCGTCCCGGAAGCTCGAGCTGTACAGCCCGACGATGGCGGAGTGGGGCTGGCCCGAGCACGCGCGCCCCGGCGCCATCGAGACGCACATCCACCGCCGACGGATGGACGTCGAGAAGGGGGAGTACTGCCTCGTCCCGACGTTCCGCCTCCCGACGCTCATCCACACCCGCTCCGCCAACGCGAAGTGGCTGATGGAGCTCTCGAACACGAACCCGGTCTGGATCCACCCGGAGGACGCGGCGCGGATCGGTGTCGAGACGACCGACCTCGTGCGGGTGTCGACCCGGATCGGCCACTTCGTGAACAAGGTCTGGGTGACCGAGGGGATGCGCCCCGGCGTCGTCGCCTGCTCGCACCACCTCGGGCGCTGGCGGCTGTTCGAGGACGTCGGGACCGACCGCTGGGCCAGCGCGAAGGTCGCCCGGATCGAGGACGGCGACACCGTCCTGTTCCGCCGGGTCGAGGACATCCGGCCGTTCGAGAGCGCCGACCCGGACTCGAAGCGCGTCTGGTGGACCGACGGCGGCGTCCACCAGAACATGACGTTTCCGGTCCAGCCCGACCCGGTCTCCGGCATGCACTGCTGGCACCAGGCGGTGAGGGTCGAGCGGGCGCACGACGGCGACCGGTACGGCGACGTCTTCGTCGACGCGGCGAAGTCGATGGAGGTCTACCGCGAGTGGAAGGCCCGGACCCGACCCGCGAGCGGGGAGCTCCGGCGGCCGCTGCATTTCGCGCGCGCGGTGCGACCGGCGGACGGCGCGTACCGGATGTAGGGGAGGGAGCTGGGGACCGGGGGAAGCCGTCGTGCGGGTCCGGCCCGTGCGCACGCGCTCGGGGTCCATTCGAAGGCGACCGCCGGCCGGCCAAGTGCGGCGAGGTCCGCGGGTTCGGTCCGCGCCGGCCCGGCGCTCGGTCGGCGGCGTGACCCGAGCGTCACGCGTCGCGTCTCCACGGACGTGGAGCCGACCGTTCACGACCGCTTCGCCCGACGGGCGTTCTCCGATCCCGACGTGATGCGCGGGCATCTGCGCGCTTTTCTCCCGTCGGCGATCGCCGGACGCCTCGACCTCGAGCGAATCCGGCGTGAGCCGGACACTCTGATCGGCTCGCAGCTCTCCGAGAAGATCCCCGACCTCGTCTTCTCGGCGCCGGTCCGCGGTGGCGGCGTGGCGCTCGCGCGGTTCCTGTTCCTGCACCAAAGCCGGCCGGCCCGAGACCTCGCCTACGACCTCTTCGCGGGATCCGCCCGGCTCCTGGAGGCGTGGCGACGGAATCGGCCGCGCGAGAAGAGCATCCCATGGGTCGTCCCCGTCGTTCTCTACGCGGGACCGCGGCGATTCCGCGCCCCGCGGCGGCTCGCCGCGCTGGCGGGCGCCGTCGACGAGGAGGACGTCGCGCTCGCCGTCGGGCCGGACCTGACCTACGTCCTGAACGACCTGACACGCGTCAGGGACGGCGAACTCCGCACGCGCTGCGGGGAGACCGCGTATCAGGCGCTCGCCCACCTGCTGCTGAAGCACGCCTGGGACGACGACGTTCTCGCCCGCCTGCGCGAGTGGGGCGACCTCCTGGTCGAGGTCTATCGTTCCCCCACCGGCCTCGGCGCCCTCCGGAGCGTGCTATCGTACGTCCTCGGGCTCGAGGTCCGCGTGACGGCCGAGGACGTGGGGCAGGTTCTCGTTCACCGACTGGAATCGCACGAGAGGGCGCTCGCCATGACGACCATTCGATCGTACGCCGACGAACTGCGGGCCGAGGGGCACGCGGAGGGCTTCGCCCAGGGGCGGGAGCAGGGACGGGTGCAAGGACTCGAGACGGGCCGGCGCGAGGAGGCCGCCGCGATGCTCCTCCGCCTCCTCGACCGCCGCTTCGACGTCCCCGGCGCGCTCGCCGACCGGATCGACGCCGCGTCGCTCGCCGACCTCGATCGCTGGTTCGACCGGGCGCTCGACGCGGAGCGACTTGAGGACGTCTTCGTCGACTGAGCGGTCCGCGCCTTGCTCGTCACGACCGCACACCGCCCGGGACGACGGACCGTGTCGACGATCGTGACAGGCGGATCCGAGGGACGCGAAACCCGTGGACCGACCCCCCCGCTCCCGAATCCTCGTCACCGCCCCTCCTCTCCGACGTCTCCCCTTCGATGGAGCCGTCCCCCCACGACCGCTTCGCGCGCCGCGCCTTCGCCGACCTCGACGTCATGCGGGCGCACCTGCGCGGATTCCTGCCGCCCGAGCTCGCCGCGCGCCTCGACCTCTCGGCGCTGCGGCGCGAGCCGGACGTCCACCTCGACCCCGAGCTGCGCGAGCGGCTCTCCGACCTCCTCTTCGCCGCGCCGACGGTCGACGGCGGGGAGGCGCTCGTCTGGTTCCTGTTCGAGCACAAGAGCGCGCCGGACCGCTTTCTGCCGTACGACCTGCTCCGGAGCGCCGCCCGGATCGGCGAGGCGTGGCGGCGGGAGCACCCGGACGCGACCCGGCTGCCGTGGATCGTCCCGGTCGTCCTGCACGCGGGCGCCCGGCCGTTCGCCGCCCCCCGGCGGTACGCGGCGCTCTGCGGGGCCGACGGCGCGGACGGCGACGACCCGGTGCTCGGACCCGACCTCCGGTACGTCCTGACCGACCTGTCGAGCGTCGCCGACGACGCGATCCGCGACCGCGTCGGCGACGTCGCGTTCGCCGCGCTCGCGCATCTCCTCCTGAAGCACGCGCGGGCCGACGACCTCCTCGAGCGGCTCGCGCGGTGGTCCGACGCGTTCCGCGCCGTCCTGCGCGCCCCGACCGGCCTCGACGCCCTCCGGACTCTGCTAACCTACGTCCTGAGCGTCCGCGAAGGCGTCACCGAGACGCAGGTGGCGCGGGTCGTCGTCCCCCACCTCGACGCATCGGAC
This sequence comes from Planctomycetota bacterium JB042, assembly GCA_043101415.1. Lineage (GTDB taxonomy): Bacteria > Planctomycetota > B15-G4 > B15-G4 > JADJEK01 > JAUIEL01. The sequence continues at coordinate 7,385 of JBICIB010001021.1, forward strand.
CGGGAGACCGTCATGAGCGAGTTCAAGTCCACCGCCGACGTCCTCCGCGAGGAGGGGATGGCGAAAGGGGAAGCGAGGGGCCGCCAGAGCGAGGCCGCCGACAAGCTCCTCCGCCTCCTCCGCCGCCGCTTCGACGTCCCCGACGCCCTCGCGGCCCGGATCGACGCCGCGCCGCTCGCCGACCTCGACCGCTGGTTCGACCGCGCGCTCGACGTCGAGAG
>JBICIB010001022.1:0-2776 GCA_043101415.1 Planctomycetota bacterium JB042
GCTCGATCGCCACGTCGGTCGGACGCGCGGTCGGGCCGTCGGCCCCCTTCCCGGGCGTCCTCCTCCTCCGCCGCCCCGAGCGCCCTCGCGGTCCGCCGGCCGTCCGCGGCATCCGTATGCTGGGGGCGCGCCGCCTTCCCGCCCTCCGGAGAGACCGATGACGCCGTCCGCTCCCGCCCGCCGCCTCCTCGCCCTCCTTCCGCTCCTCCTCGCGCTCCCGACGTCCGCGGCGCAGGAATCGGACGAGAAGGAGGACGCGAAGCCGGGGAGGAGCAAGGTCGAGACCGCGGTGCGCGGGCTGAAGATGCGGTCGATCGGGCCGGCCTTGATGTCCGGGCGGATCGCGGACCTCGCGATCGACCCGGTGAAGCCGAACACCTGGTACGTCGCGGTCGGCTCGGGCGGGGTCTGGAAGACGGTGAACGCGGGGACGACCTGGACGCCGATCTTCGACGACCACGGCTCGTACTCGATCGGGTGCGTGACGATCGACCCGTCCGACCGGCACACGATCTGGGTCGGGACCGGCGAGGCGGTCGGCGGGCGGCACGTCGGGTTCGGGGACGGCGTCTACCGGAGCCGCGACGGGGGGAAGTCGTTCGAGAACGTCGGGCTGAAGGAGTCCGAGCACGTCGCGAAGATCGTCGTCGATCCGCGCGACCCGGACGTCGTCTGGGTCGCCGCGCAGGGACCGCTCTGGTCGTCGGGCGGCGAGCGCGGGCTCTACCGGACGACGGACGGCGGCGAGACGTGGACGCGGCACCTCGCGGCCGGGCCGTACACCGGCGTGACGGACGTCGCGATCGACCCGCGCGACCCGGACGTCGTCTACGCGGCGACGCACCAGCGGCACCGGACGGTCGCGGCGCTCATCGACGGCGGGCCGGAGTCGGGGATCCACAAGTCGACGGACGGCGGCGCGACCTGGCGGCGGCTGAAGCGCGGCCTCCCGTCGGGGGACGTCGGGAAGATCGCGCTCGCGGTGTCGCCGCAGCGGCCGGACGTCGTCTACGCGACGATCGAGCTCCCCGGCGGCGAGGGCGGCTTCTGGCGGTCGAGCGACCGCGGCGAGAGCTGGGAGAAGAAGAGCGACTACGTCTCCGGCGGGACCGGCCCGCACTACTACCAGGAGCTCTGGGCCGACCCGCACCGGTTCGACGTGCTGTACCAGGCGAACGTCGTGCTCGGCCGGACCGAGGACGGCGGCGCGACCTGGGAGGGGCTCCGGCGGGAGGGGAAGCACGTCGACAACCACGCGGTCGCGTTCCACCCGACCGACCCGGACTTCCTGCTCGTCGGCTGCGACGGCGGCCTCTACCGCTCGTACGACCGCGCGGAGACGTACGCGTACACGGCGAACCTCCCGCTGACGCAGTTCTACAAGGTCGACGTCGACGACGACTGGCCGGTCTACCACGTGGTCGGGGGGACGCAGGACAACAACACCCAGTACGGCCCGGCCCGCACGCTGACCCGGAACGGCATCCGGAACGCCGACTGGCGGATCACGATCGGCGGCGACGGGCACGACTGCGCGATCGATCCGGTCGACCCGGACATCGTCTACTGCGAGTCGCAGCAGGGGTACCTGCGGCGGTTCGACCGGCGGACCGGCGAGTCGGTCGACATCCGGCCCCAGCCGGGGCCGGGCGAGGAGAACTTCCGGTTCAACTGGGACTCGCCGATCCACATCAGCCCGCACTCGCACACGCGGCTCTACTTCGGGTCGAAGATCCTCCACCGCTCGGACGACCGCGGCGACTCGTGGACGTCGGTCAGCGGCGACCTCTCGCGCGGCCTCGACCGGCTGACGATGCCGATGATGGGGCGCGTCTGGTCGATCGACGCGATCTGGGACCTCCGCGCGATGTCGAAGTTCGGGAACGTCACGTCGATCTCCGAGTCGCCCTTGGTCGAGGGGCTGATCTACGTCGGGACCGACGACGGCCTGGTCCAGGTGACCGAGGACGGGGGCGGCTCGTGGCGGCGCGTCGACCGGATCGAGGGCGTGCCGGAGTTCGCGTTCGTGAACGACGTCAAGGCGGACCGCCACGACGCGGACACCGTCTACGCCGCGCTCGACCACCACAAGACGGGCGACTTCGCGCCGTACCTCGTGAAGAGCACGGACCGCGGCCGGACGTGGGCCTCGATCGCGGGGGACCTTCCGGACCGGCACCTCGTCTGGCGGGTGATCCAGGACCACGTCGACCCGGACCTGCTGTTCGCGGGGACCGAGTTCGGCGCGTTCGTCACCGTCGACGGCGGAGGGAGCTGGACGAAGCTCGCCGGCGCGCCGACGATCCCGTTCCGGGACCTCGAGATCCAGCGGCGCGAGAACGACCTCGTCGGCGCGACGTTCGGACGGAGCTTCTGGGTGCTCGACGACTACTCCCCGCTGCGGTTCCTCGACGAGGAGTCGCTGGTCACGGCCGAGTTCCGGCTCTTCCCGGTCCGGAAGGCGCTGCTGTACGTCGAGGACGACCGGCTGGGCGGGGAGCGGGGATCGCAGGGGGACGCGTATCACGTGGCGGAGAACCCGCCGTTCGGCGCGGTCTTCACCTGCTGGCTGCGGGACGGTCTGAAGACGCGCAGGGCCGCGCGGCGGGAGGCCGAGAAGGAGGTCGCGAAGGAGGGAGGCGACACCCCGCGCCCCGACTGGGACGAGCTGGAGCGGGAGGAGCGGGAGGCGGCTCCGACGGTCGTCCTCGAGATCCTCGACGCGTCCGGCGCCGTGGTCGACCGCATCGCCGGGCCGACGAAGGCGGGGCTGCAC
>JBICIB010001023.1:0-2734 GCA_043101415.1 Planctomycetota bacterium JB042
GGGCGCGCGGCGCGGCGTTCGCCGCGGCGGCCATCCTGGCGTTCGCGGTCACGACGCCGGGCCTCCTCGACCTGCCGGCGTTCCTCGACGGGATGGCGTTCGAGGTGCACCACTACGCGCGCGGCCACGGCGCGGCGACGATCGAGGCCGGCCTCCCCCACCTCCGCGAACAGATCGGGACGGTCGCGGGAGACCTCGGCCCGATCGCGCTCGTCCTCGCCGCGGCCGGCGCCGGGGCGGCGATCCGGCGCGACCGGCGGCGAGGGGTCGTCCTGCTCGTCTTCCCGGCCGTCCTCCTCCTCTACCTGTCGCGCCAGCGGGTCCACTTCGAGCGGAACGTCCTCTCGATCCTGCCGTTCGTCGCGGTCCTCGCCGGGGCGGGCCTCGCCGCGATCGCCGACCTGGCGCGGCGCGCGCGCCCCCTCCGCGGCCGTCCCGCGGCCGCCGGCGGGGTCGCCCTGCTCGTCGGGCTCGCGGGGGTCTGGACGCTGCCGTGGGACCGGATCGGGCGGCGGTACGACTGGACGGCCGACTCGCGGCGGCTGGCGGTCGAGTGGATCGCCGCGAACGTGGAGGACGACGTCACGCTGTTCGTCGCCGAGGAGCTCGAGATCGACCTCCGACCGCTCGCCGCCCGTCCCGTCGTGCGGTTCTCCCTCTTCGACGACGACGTCGAGAGGTGGCGCGGGAGGCTCGACCGGGCCCGGGGTTCCGCGATCGTCTACCCGACCCTCGTGCCGGCGGAGTGGCGCCCCCACGTCGACCGGATCGAACCGATCGTCTCGTTCGGCCGGTCCGCCGTGAAGCCGACCGTGCCGCCGCCCGTCCGCGGCACGCCGAACGGCAGCCTCCTCCGTCCGGGAGGGAGCCCCGGCCTCTGGATCGGACGCGTCGAATGACCTCGACGAGCCGGAGTGCATCGTCCCCCCGGGCGGCGCCGTACCTCTCGGGATGTCGACCTTCCTCGAACGGCTCCGCGCGCTGAACCCCGAGGACGACGGCGGCCGGCGGTGGCTGTTCGTCCCGATCGATCAGCTGAGCGACGCGATCGGCCCGCTCGCCGCGGAGGCCCCGGAGTCGCTCGCCGTGCTGCTGGTCGAAACGACCTGGAAGCCTCGGCGCCGCCCGTACCACCGCCAGAAGCTGGCGCTCGTCCTGACGAACCAGCGGCACTTCGCGCTCGAGCAGGCGGAGCGCGGGGTCCACGTCCGGTACGTCTTCTCCGACGAGTCGTACGGGGACGTCGTCGGCGCGGCGGCGGACGAGGTCGGGACCCTCCGGGTGGCCCGTCCCGCCGAACGCGAGCTGCGCGCCGACCTCGCCCCGCTGGTCGAGGACGGCCGCGTCGAGGTCGTCCCGCACGAGGGGTGGCTCACGTCGACGGACGAGTTCGTCGAGAGCCAGGGGGAGACCCCGCCGTGGCGGATGGACCGGTTCTACCGCCACGTCCGACGGGTCACGGGCCTCCTGATGGAGGACGGCGAGTTCGCCGGCGGGAAGCTGTCGTTCGACGCCTCGAACCGCGAACCGTGGCGCGGCGACCCGCCCGCCCCCGACGTCCCGACGTTCGCGCCGGACCCGATCACCGAGGAGGTCTGCGCGCTCGTCGAGGAGCGGTTCGCCGACCACCCCGGGACGCTCCGCGAGGACGCCCTCCCCGCGACGCCGGACGACGCGAGGACGCTCTGGCGGTGGGCGAAGCGGCGGTGCCTCCCGTGGTTCGGCCCGTACCAGGACGCGATGTCGATGGAGTCCTCGTCCCTCTTCCACTCGCGGATCTCCCCGCTGCTCCACCTCCACCGCCTCCTCCCCCGGGACGTGGTCGAGGAGGCCGCGGCGCTCGACGTCCCGATCGAGAGCCGCGAGGGGTTCGTGCGGCAGATCCTCGGCTGGCGCGAGTTCGTCCGCCACGTGCACGAGGCGACCGACGGCTTCCGCGCGATCCCCGACGAGACCGGTCCGCCGCCGCCGGTCGGCCCGCTCGACGACGGCGCGTCCCCGTCGTTCCTCGGCGCGGAGGAGCCGCTGCCGCCCGTCTTCTGGGGCGACGCGCCGTCGGGGCTCCTCTGCCTCGATCACGTCGTCGACGACGTCTGGCGCGACGGGGCCAGCCACCACATCACGCGGCTGATGGTCCTCTCGAACGTCGCGACGCTGCTCGACGTCGAGCCGCGCGCGCTGGCCGACTGGTTCTGGGTCGCGTACACCGACGCCTACGACTGGGTGGTCGAGCCGAACGTCCTCGGCATGGGGACGTTCGGGACCGGCGACCTGATGACCACCAAACCGTACGTCAGCGGCTCGGCGTACATCGACCGCATGGGAGACGCCTGCGGCGACTGCGCGTTCGATCCGAAGGCGGACTGCCCGATCCGTTCGCTCTACTGGGCGTTCCTCGACCGGCATCGGGACGCCCTGGAGGAGAACCCGCGGCTCCGGCTTCCGATGCGGAACCTCGCGAAGCGTGCGGACGAGCGGCGGGAGGAGGACCGGCGGGTGTTCGAGACCGTCCGCGAGGCGCTGGCGGCGGGCGAGGAGCTGACGCCGTCCGGCCTCGAGGAACGGCTCGACGGAGACGACGCGTGACCGAGAACGGAGCGAAGCCCGTGGTCGTGACCGGCGCGACCGGGTACATCGGCGGCCGGCTCGTCCCCCGCCTCCTCGACCGCGGCCACCGGGTCCGCTGCCTCGTCCGATCGATCCGGAAGGTCCGGACCCGGCCGTGGGCGGATCA
>JBICIB010001024.1:0-21617 GCA_043101415.1 Planctomycetota bacterium JB042
GACGTCCGTCTTACGCGTCCGTCCCCGGAGGGGGACGTCACGAGTTCGTCACGGCGCGACGAGGGACCGGGAGTCCCGATGGACGGGGGGCGCGGCCCCCGATCGTCACTGCTCGATCGTCACCTCGAGCCCGGCGCTGTTCGAGAAGCTCGCCGTCCCTCCCGGGTCCGCGACGAACGCCTGCAGGGTGAACGTGACCGGCGTCGGCAGCGACGGCGGGATCGAGGCGCTCAGGACCACTCCGCCGTTCCCGGCTCCGGCGCCGCCGAGGGGGAACGACAGGACCTGCGGGAGGAGCGGTTGGACGAGCAGGTCGCAGTCGCCGTCCATCGGCAGCGCCCCCGGGCCGAACCCGAACGCGAGGAGGGCCGGCGCGCCGCCGAGCGCCTCCTCGATCGCGAGCTGGACGGTCTGGCCGGTGAGGGCCGGGCACGGGAGGAGGTCGAGCTTCGGTGTGAACCCGCCGGAGCCCGCGCAACCCGTTCCGTACGACACGGTCGAGGTGCAGTCCCCGAACGTCAGCCCGAACAGCGGTGGAACCGTCCCGGGCAGGACCGTCTGTACGGTGGCGACGCCGGTCGCCGGGTCGATCGTGAACAGGGCGTGCGACGCGAACCCGTACGCCCAGAGGCGGCTCGTCCCCGGGTCGTACGCCATGCCGCCGAAGTAGCCGACGTGCACCGTCGCGCCGAACGGCGCGCCGACCGGCGTGGTGCCCGGTCCGCCGGGGTTCTGGTGGTCGATCGTCCAGAGGGAGTTCGTCCATCCGTCGATGCCGTACAGCTGTCCGCTCGCGTCGAACGCCAGGCCGTTGAAGTCGTGCGGCACGCCGCCGGGGAACGCGCCGAGCGGCGTCGCCCACCCGGTGTCCGTGTCCAGCCTCATGAGGCCGGCGATCGCGCCGCCGGCGTGGTTCGAGCCGTACGCCTCGCCGGTGGCCGGATGGAACGCGAGGCCGCCCTCGACGACCGTTCCGACGTTCAGGCCGCCGACCGGCGTCGTCCGTCCGGTCGCCTGGTCGACGCGATAGAGAGCCTTGTTCGACATCGACCACAGCTGGCCCGACGGATCGGTGGCGAGCGAGGCGTGGTACGTCTCGGTCGACGTGCCGATCAACGCCATCGGTCCGACCGGGGTGACGGAGAACGTCTGCGTGTCGATCGAGTAGAGGAAGTGGCCGTCGGTCGCGAGCAGCGCGGGGAGGGCGGCGGCAGGCGAGGCGGCCGCGAGGACGATCGCGGCGGCGGCGAGAGCACGCGGGGCGGGGCGCATGGCGGACCTCCGGTGTCGCGGACCGGTTCGATCCTACTCCGTACGGCGGCCTCGCGGGGCGCCGGGACGGCCGCGGCCCGCGCGAACCGGAGTTCGCGCGGGCCGCGTCGATCACGCCTTCGGCGTCGGTCGCGTCACTCGGTCGTCGCCGTGAGCGCGTTGCTCGCGGTGTGACCCTGGGGGCCGGTCGGGTCGAGGACCCAGACCTGGAAGAAGAGCGGGAACCCCGCGGGGACGCCGGCCGGGTAGACGCCGGGGAGCGTGTAGCCGCCGGTCGGCCCGGTCGGGACGATCACGAGGACGTTCGGCGAGGGGACGAGCGTGCCGCCGAAGAACGGCAGGCTGGCGTTCGACGCGCCGATGAACAGGCCGGACGTCGACCCGACGGCCGCGTTCGAGAGCGTCAGCGCCACGAGCTCGCCGGCGGAGAGGGCGCCCTGCGCGGAGAGGACCGGGCTGCCGAGCGAGCCCGCGAGGTCGTTGCCGAGGTCGGTCCAGATCCCCGCGCCGAAGGTCCACGTGTTGCCGTCGGACGACGCGTGCCCCTGGTCGGGCGAGCCGCCCTGGACGAGCAGCTCCTGGTTGACCGCGTCGTAGCGGATCGGGAACCACCCGTACGCGGGGCCGGCGGGGTCGACCTGGGTCCAGGTCGAGCCGTCGAACTCCCAGGTGTCGGTGTAGATCGTGTTGTTCGAGGTGTTCTTGCCGCCGTGGAGGACCAGGACGCCGCGCGCCGGGTCGTACTCCATCGCGTGGAAGACCCGGATGCCGGGCGTCGCGGCCGGCGCGAGCTGAACCCAGTTCATGACGCCGCTGTCCCAGACCCACGTCTCGTCGTACGTCGTCCCCGGGCGCTGTCCGCCGGTCATGACGACCTTGTTCAGGCCCTGGTCGAACGCGAGCTGGTGACCGTGGCGGACGTTCGGGACGGTGGCGGGGAAGAGCTCGACCCAGTCGACTCCGTCCCAGGTCCACGTGTCGGCGTACGGCACGTAGCTGCCGGCCGGCTTGTTGTTCGAGTCGCGCCCGCCGAAGAGGAGCACCTTCCCGAGCGTCGGGTCGAACGTCATCGACGACCAGTCTCGGGCGGGCGGGGAGGTCGCGGGAGTCATCTTCGTCCAGTCGCTCCCGTCCCATTCCCACGTCTCGTTGATGTAGTTCACCTGCCCGGCCGGGACGGTCGAGCCGCCGAACATCACGATCCGGCCCCGGGCCGGGTCGAACGCCATCGCGTGCCCGGTGACGCCGGTCGGAGCGGTCGCCGGGAAGAGCTGCGTCCACGTGTTCCCGTCCCACGACCAGGTGTCGTTCAGCGGGGAGGTGTTCTTGCTGAGCGAGCCGCCGAACAGGACGATCGTGTTCCCGGTGAACGGCGCCATGTTGTGGTCCTGGCGCGAGGACGGGGCGGCGGTGGGGGAGAGCTGGGTCCACTGCGGCTGGGCGAGCGCCGAGGCGCCGGCCGCGCCGACGGCGGCGGTGAGGACGAGGCGGGCGAGGATGCGCATGCGAGGACTCCCGTTCGCGGTGTTCGGTTCGATCCGGGGGCGGGGCGCCCCGTCGCCGAAGACCAGTCCTCGCGTCGGGATTCGGGGGAGGAAAAAGCGCGGGCTCGTCGGAATTCCCGCGATCAGCCTCCGGCGTCCTCTCCCGGCCGCGGGTCGAGCTCCTCGAGCGCGGCCCGGCACGCGTCCGCGACGTCGGGCTGAGCGGCGAGCCGCAGGCCGCGGCGAAGGCTCGCGCGCGCCTCCTCGAGGCGTCCGAGGTCGCCGAGCGCACGGCCGAGATAGAGGTGGGCCGTGGCGTCGAACGGGTCGCGCCGGAGCGCCTCCTCGAGCACCTCGATCGCCTCCTCGGGCCGGCCCGACTCGCCGAGGAGGGCCCCGAGGATCGCCCGCGGGAACGACGGGTTCGGCAGCATCGACGCCGCGTGGCGGGCCGCCGCGATCGCCTCGTCGATGCGGCCGAGCTCCCGCAGCGCGAGCGCCAGGTCGACCTCCGCCAGCCACTCCCCGCGCCGGACCGCCTCCTCGAACGCGCCGACGGCCTCTTCGGTCCGGTCGTCCGCCGCGAGCGCCCGCCCCAGGCGCCGCCACCCGCCGACGTGGTCCTTGTCGACCACGACGGCGCGCTCCAGGTAGACCGTCGCCTCCCGGTGGCGGCCCCGGTCGGAGAGGAGACGCGCGAGACCGTGCAGCGTGCGGAGGCTGTCCGGCTGCAGGGCGAGGGCGACCGAGAGGAGGCGGAGCACCTCGTCGCCCGCGTCGGGGTCCGCGAACTCGAGGAGGTCCGCGAGCCGCGCGTGGACGTTGAAGTCGCTCGGGTCGCGGAAGCACGCCCGGCGGTAGACGTCGATCGCCTCGTCGTGCGCGCCGACGATGGCGAGGCTGCTCGCGAGCAGCGCGAGGGACGTGACCGGGAGGGCGGCGTCGTCGGCCTCGGCCGCCGTCCGCCGGAGCCGCTCGACGTCGCCCGCCTGGAGCGCGTCGCGGACGTCGTGGCGCCAGCGGTCGGCGTCGGCGAGGTTCGCCACGCGGACGAGCTTCCGGCCGAGGGTCGAGCCGGTCCGCGGGGGAGTGTTCTCGAACCGCGACCACTCGTCGAGCGCGTCGACGAGCTCGCGCCGGATCGTGCTCTCGCGGACCCGCTCCGCGGCGGCCTCCGCGTCGAGCGCCTGCACGTCGATCCCCGCCTCCCGGAAGGCCTCGGCGAACCGGCCGCCGACGTTGCGCGATCGGTTCGGGCCGGTCGAGCCGCCCTGCAGCAGGAGGCCTCCGTGCCGCGCGTCGGCGCAGAGCGGCGACCACGCGTACGCCGGGCCGGCCGCCGCGACGCGGGTCCACGTCTCCCCGTCGAACTCCCACGTGTCCTCGAGGAGGACGGCCTCCGGCACCCGACGGCCGCCGTGGAGGACGAGCCGACCGCGCCCCCGGTCGAACGCCATCCCGAAGAACGCGCGGCCGGGGTACTTCGCCGCCGGAGAGAGCTCCCGCCAGTCCTCGCCGTCCCAGATCCACGTGTCGTCGTACCCCGGCGCGCCCGGGTACTGCCCCCCGACGAGGACGAGCGCGTCGAGGTTCCGGTCGTGGACGAGCCGGTGTCCGTGACGCTTCGGCGGCGACGTCGTCGGGGTCCGCCGCGTCCATTCGGCGCCGTCCCAGGCCCACGTGTCCCCGTACGGCTCGTACCGGTCGCCGGCGCGGTGGTCCGAGTCGCGGCCGCCGAACAGCAGGGCGACCTCCCGGCGCGGATCGAAGGCGAAGCCGGCCCAGTCGCGGCGCGGCGGCGACGTCCCGGTCTCGATCTCGAGCCAGTCCTCTCCGTCCCACTCCCAGGTGTCGGAGTGGTACGCGATCGTCCCGTGGGGAGAGGCGTTCCCGCCGAACAGCACGGCCCGGCCTCGGACCGGGTCGAACGTCAGCGCGTGCCCGGTCCGGACCGGCGGCGCGTGGCGGGGCTCGCGCCGCGTCCACGCCGCGCCGTCCCAGACCCACGTGTCGTTCAGCAGGGGGCCGTCGCGGGTCGGGGCCCCTCCGAACAGGAGGATCGAGCCGTCCCCGAGCGCGGTCATCGCGTGATCGAGCCGGGGACTCGGCGCGTCGGGCGGCGTCGCCTCGACCCAGGTCCCGCCCCCGTCCGCTCCGAGTCGCCAGGTGCGCCCCTCGGCCAGCTCGGTGCGGGCGTCGCTGAAGTGCATGCGGAGGTTCCGCAGTCGGTCCGCCGTCCGCACGTCGTCGGCGGCTCGTGCGCGACGCCCGAGGATCTCCTCCACCAGCGCGCGGGCCGCCGGCAGCGAGCCGGGCGCCGCGGTCGGCAGCCGGGCGAGGAGCTCCGCCTCGCGGGCCGCCTTCAGGGGCTCGGAGAACGCGGTCGGATCGGTCGTCCGCTCGAGCCGGTCGTCGGCGAGGAGGACGCGGGCGCGCTCCATCGAACGCGCGATCGCCCCCTCCGTCTCGGCGCGCCGCGCGCTGCGTTCCTGGACGTTCTTCAGGTGGATCGCCCCCGGCACGAGCACCGCGAGGAGCGCGACCGCCCCGAGCGCGATCGACAGCCTCCGCACGCGGCGCTCCTGCCGCGCGGCCGCGACCGCCTCGATCCGCTCCCGCTCGACGACCCGGAGCCGCTCCTCGAGGGAGGAGAGGTGCTCGCGGATCTCCCGCGCCACGACCCCCGCGTCCGCCGGCCGGTCGGCGATCGCCGGCGCGAGGCAGCGGCGGCAGAGGTCGACGAGTTCGGCGTCCGGCGCGCACGCCTCGAGTCGGGCGTGCGCGTCGTCGAGCCAGCCCTTCGAAGCGCGCAGGAGGAGGTCGGCCTTCGTGTCCCCGAGGTACGGCGGGGCACCGGTCAGGATCTCGCAGAGGATCGCGCCGAGGCCGAAGACGTCGGTCGGCGGGCCGACCTCGTCCCGCTCCCCTCGGGCCTGCTCGGGCGCCAGGTACGCCGGCGTGCCGAGGATGCGCGGCGCCGGCGCGTCCGCCCCCTCCGCCGCGCGCCGCGCCCGCGTCTCCGCGGTCCGGGCGAACCCCCAGTCCATCACCTGAACCTCCCCGAACGCCCCGACCATCACGTTCCGCGGGGTCAGGTCGCCGTGGGTCGTGCCGTGGGAGTGCGCGAACGAGAGGGTCGCGCAGACGCGTTCGAAGATGTCGAGGAACCGCCGCAGCTCGCGCCGAGGGTCGCCCCGGTCCCGCAGCAGCCGGGCGAGCGTGTGTCCGTCGACGATCTTCATCGTGAAGTAGGGGCGGCCGTCGTCGAGGCGGCCCATCTCGTGGACCGGCACCACCCCCGGGTGCTGGAGACGGCTGCAGATGCGGGCCTCCTCGAGGAATCGCCGGACGAGGTCCTCGTTCTCGAGGTGCGCGGTTCGGAGGACCTTGATCGCGAGGTCGCGTCCGAGCTCCGGGTCGACGACGCGGTAGACGTTCGCGATCCCGCCCCGGCCGATCCGCTCGGCGACCGGGTACGGGCCGATCCGCTCGGGGAGCGCCTCGTCCTCCGGCTCCTCCGCGAACGAGACCCGGGCGTCGGCCGACTCCCCGTCCTCCGCGTCGAACGCGGAGGTGAGGAACCAGTCGAGGTACGCGTCTTCGCGGTCGGCGGGCGGGGGCATCGGCGAGCTCTTCTCTCCGTCGTCTCTCTGTCGGCGCCGCCGTTTCCCGGGGCGGGAATCCTCAGGGCGGGACCGCGAGCTCGGAGCACTTCTCCTCCAGCTCGCGCTCGGACAGCTCCGGGTGGTATCCCGCCATCACGGCGAGCAGCGCGGCCCGGAACTCCTTCCGCGCCACGCCGAGCATCTCGTACACGCGCTCGACGTCGACGCCGAGACGCGGGGCGATCTCGCGCGGCGGGAGCCCCCGGAGGAGCCGGAGTTCGAGGCAGCGAAGCCGGTTCGTCGCGGCGGGGGACCGCGCGGCACGTTCGGCCATCAGGACGCGCGCCTCCCGTCCCAGCATCTTCGCCCAGGCCCGGTCGAAGACGGCGGAGAGGGTCGCCTCGGAGCGCTCGACGCGGTCCGGATCGAACTCGGGGATCGAACTGTCGCGCCGCTCGCGCGCGCTCTTCCGCTCGAGCACGCACGCCGTCCGGTTCGTCACGCCGTAGAGGAACGCGCGGAACCCCGACGACCGCTCGGGGTCGAGCCGCTCGAACGCGCCGTCCGTCCGGAAGAACTGGAGGAAGACCTCCTGCGTCGCGTCGGTGATCGTGTCGCCGTCGAACGGGATCCGCCACCGGGCCGCGAGGTACGCCCGGATGACCGGGCCGTACTGGCGGCAGAACGCGTCCCGGTCGGCGGGGTTCCCGGCGGCCGCGCCCATCACGACGGTCCAGCAGGTCGAGTCGAAGCGCGACACGGCCCGGATTCTACCAGGGGGGCGGCGGCGCGGGCGGGGGCGCTCCGGGCCGCGGCGGCTTCGACTCCGAATTCCGGACCCCGAAAACGGGGCCGTCGACTGGTCTTCACCGTCCGCCGTCCCTCGCCCGGGAGCCTCCATGTCGCGCGCGTCCTCGACCGTCCTCCTCTGTTCGATCGCCGTCGGCCTCGCCTGTCACGAGACCGCCGGCGCCCGGACCCCCGACAACGTGCTGATCGTCCTCGCCGACGACCTCGGCGTCGACTTCGTGACGGGGTACGGCGAGGGGTCCGACCCGGCGCCGACGCCGACGATCGATGGGCTGATGGCGGGCGGCGTCAGCTTCCGGAACGCGTGGGCGAACCCGAGCTGTTCGCCGACGCGCGCCTGCATCCAGACCGGCCGCTACCCGTTCCGGACGACGGTCGGGCGGTGGATCGACTATCCGCACGACACGAACACGATCGGCACGCTGAAGCCGACCGAGGTCACGATCCCCGAGGTGCTCGACCTCGACGGCGGGGGGGTGGCGCACGGGTTCATCGGGAAGTGGCACCTCCACTACGCGCAGGACGGACACGCCGTCCCGAACGAGGCGGGGTGGTCCCACTACGCCGGCGCGCTCGACGGTCAGGTCCCCGACTACTTCGCGTGGACGAGGGTCGTGAACGGGGTCGCGCAGCCTTCGACGACGTACGTCACGACCCAGCAGGTCGACGACGCGCTCGCGTGGATCGGCGGGCAGGAGGGGCCGTGGCTCTGCTTCCTGTCGTTCGTCGCGCCGCACCTCCCGATGCACGTCCCGCCGGCCCACCTCCACTCGCAGAACCTCGCCGGCCTCCCGATCACCACCTCGAGCCGCCCGCACTACAAGGCGGTGATCGAGGCGATGGACTCCGAACTCGGGCGCCTCTTCCAGACGCTCGGCCCCGAGGTGATGGGGAGGACCCACGTCGTCTTCCTCGGGGACAACGGATCGGTGCAGAACATGGCCGCGCCGCCGTTCCTCGGCGGGAAGGCGAAGGGGTCGCCGTACGAGGGAGGGCTGAACGTCCCGCTCGTGATCTCCGGGCCCGCCGTGGTGAATCCGGGGCGCTTCGTCGACGACCTCGCGTGCTCGGTCGACGTCTTCACCACCTCGCTCGCCCTCGCGGGAGCGGACGACGCGATCCCGGCCTGGGCCGAGGTCGACGGCGAGAGCCTCCTCCCGTACGTGACGGACTCGGCGACGGCGCCGGCGCGGACGTTCGCGTACTCCGAGCAGTTCACCGGGACGGCGTGGCCGGCGCCGCTCCAGACCGGCCACGCGACGATCCGGAACGATCGGTTCAAGCTGATCCGCCGGATGACGCAGCCGGACGAGCTCTACGACCTGCTCCTCGACCCTTGGGAGCAGACGAACCTCCTCGCGGGGACGCCGACGCCGTTCCAGCTGCAGCAGCGCGCGCTGCTCGAGGCGGAGATCGACGCGCTCCGGGCCCGGCCGGCGGCGGCGGTCCCGTTCGGCTCCTCGTCGTGCGTCGGCTCGAACGGGAAGGTCCCCTCGATCGCGGCGTTCGGCGCGCCGAAGCTCGGCGCGCTCTACGGTGTGACCGGCGCCGGCGGGATCCCGAGCGGGACGGCGATGCACCTCCTCGGCGTCGACGCCGTGGACTGGAACGGCGTCCCTCAGCCGGCGGCGCTCGGCGGGCCGGGGAGCGGCTGCTCGCTCCTGATCGCGCCGCTCCTGACGACGCCCCTCCCGATCCTGTTCGGCGGCGAGGCGCACTTCGTCGGCAACCTCCCCGCGCTCCAGAGCCTGGTCGGCGTCCGCCTCTTCCATCAGTTCGCGATGCTCGATCCCGCGGCGCCCGGCGGCCTCGGGTTCGTGACGTCGCCGGGTCTGATGAGCCGGATCGGGCTGTAGAAGGGGGACGCGGCGGCGCCGTCCCGGGTCGATTCGGGAGACTCCGCCGGGAATCGCGAACCCGCCGTGCGCGGGCGGCACTCCTCCAGGCGGAGAGCGACCCCGACTTGGCCCACGTCCTCTGGATCCCGGTCCCCGTGCTCCTGGTCGCCGCCTACGTCGACTGGAGGACGCACCGGGTGTGGGACGGCCACGCGCTCGCCCTGTTCGGGTGCGCCGCGCTCTTCTGCGCCACCGGCTGGACCACGGTGGGCTGGCTCGGGGCGCTCGCCGGCGCCCTGGTCGGCCTCGCCGTCGGCGGGCTCGCGTATCGCTTCCTCCACCTCGGCGGCGGGGACGTCGGCCTGCTGGGCGGGGTCGGGGCGATCCTCGGGGTGGAGCCGCTCCTCGTCTGTCTCTTCTTCACGGCCGTCTTCGGGGGGGGGCTCGCGGCCGTCGCGTGGCGCCGTGGCGAGCGCGAGGTCGCGTACGTCCCCGCGATCGCGGCGGGGTACCTGGCGGTGCTGGTCGTCCTGGCCGTCGCGGTGGATGGGGCGGGAAACCGTTGACCCCTGGCGATAGGTAGGATACGAAGAGAGTCGTGCGAATCTCGACCCGACACGCGCGACCTGCGGAACGACGGCGGCCCTCCCACCCGTGGCTCGCCGCCCTGGTGGTGTTCGGTCATCTCGCCGCGGTGTTCCATGCCGCGTCGACCGAGCACTCGATCTGTGTGAGTCACGGGGTCCTGGAGCACGTCGGTGGGGCACACGCCGACCACTGCCACGGGGACAGCGCGTCGTCCGGCGCCTCGGCCCACCACCACGACCACGCGCACGGCGCCCCGGCGGAGGACCGGCCGGACGACGGACCGGCCGAAGAGCACGACGCCTGCGCCATCGTCCTCGCGTCGCCGGCCGCCGATCGGCCCGCGATCGAAGGCCCGGCCACCGCTCCGACGGTCGCGATCGCGGTCGTCGAGCCGGCCGCCGACGACCACGTCCCGCCGTCCTCCCGGCGCTACCTCCTCGCGCCGAAGACCTCTCCTCCCCTCGTCGGCTGACCCCGTGGTCGCCCGACGTCTCGCTCGGTAGAGGAGCTCCGTCTCGATCACGGGTTCGAACGCCCGGTCGCATCCGCGGCCGGGTCGCGCCGGAGACGGCGACGCACCGAAGATCGAGTGACGGAGACATGATCCAGACGGAAGCGGTCCGACCGCACCCCCACCCCCATTCCTGTGAGTTCGGCGACGCCGTGTCGCCGCACCTCGACCGCATGTTCCGCGCCGCCCGCCGGATCGTCCCGAGCGACGACCTCGCGTGGGATGCGGTCCAGACCACCCTGCTCCGCCTCTGGCGGTCCGACGCGGACGTCGCCTCCGGCCACGCGTGCGCCGTGCTGGTCCACGTGGTCCGGCTCGTCAGCCTCGAGGTGATCCGCCGCGAGCGTCGCCGGGAGGGACACGAGTCGCGGGCCGCGCTCGCCGAGGCGAGCGCCGACGACGCGTCGTCCGGACTGGAGGCGCACGAGTTCCGGGCCGAGCTCGAACGCCTGATCGAGTCGCTCCCGGACGAGTGTCGCGAGGTGACGCAGCGCCGCATCGACCGCGGCGACGACTACGCGCTCCTGGCGAAGGACCTCGACATCCCGCTCGGGACCGTCCGTTCGCGCCTTCATCGGGCGCGCCGCCTGCTCGCGGCGCGGCTCGAGGAATCGAGCGCCGCATGAGGTCCCCGGGCTCGCGAACGCTCGCCGCGCTGCTGCTCGTCGTGGCGACGGCCGCGGCGCAGGAACGGACCGAGCCGGGCGAGGTCCTCGAGATCCTCGAGGGGCACCACGCCCGGCTCTCGTTCGGGCGGAGCGTCGACCGCGTCGCCGTCGGCAACCCCGACGTGCTCGACGACGAGGTGGTCGTGCTGAGCGATCGCGAGGTCCTCCTGCTCGGGCGTTCGACCGGACGGACGACGCTCATGGTCTGGTTCGACGACGGGACCGTCGAGCGGCGGGCCGTGACCGTGAAGCGGGACTACACCGCTCTCGAGGCGGTGCTGCAGCGAATCGATCCGGACGTCCGGCTCGCGGTCGCGCCCGACCGGGACGCCCTCGTCCTGTCCGGCCGCGTGCCCGACCAGCGGACGCGTCTCGCCGCGGTCCGGGCGGCGGAGAGCTACCTCCGCGCCGGCTCCTCCGACGAAGGCGAGCCGCCGATCGTCGGCGAGGACGGGGTCATGATGGCGGCGGGCCCGAAGACCCGGTCGACCGGCTCGGTCATCGATCTCCTCACCGTCGAGCGCCTCCCGGACCCGATCGAGCGGCGGGTGGAGACGGCTCTCCGCGCGGTCGGGATGGGCGGAGTGACGGTGCATCGATTCCTTCACGGCGACCTTCCGGACGACGAGCGCGACCTGTTCGTCCTGACCGGCCAGGTGGCCGATCAGTCGAGGCTGACGCGCTCCCTTCAGATCGCCGGACGGCTGGTCACCGGAGGGGTCGTGCGGGCCGAGGACGTCCGGGTCGTCTCCGACGAGTCGGGAGGGCTGGCGGGCGGGGAGGACCAGGTCGGCTCCGGGTCGGACACCACCTTCGGCCGGGGCTTCGGAGGCGGAACGAGCGGATCGAGTCTGTTCGGCAGCGTGAACGCCGTGGGGCGGCTCGGCAACCGCCTCGGCGTGAACCTGGCCCGCGCGAAGGCGGTCTCGGTCGCCGAGGGGCGGATCCTCTCGTTCATCGAAGTGAGCGACCTCCCGCAGGTCCGCGTCGACATCCGCTTCTACGAGGTGAACCGGACCGACCTCCTCTCCTACTCCCCCGAATTCGCGGTCCTCGCCTCCGACTTCGGCCAGCCGTCGCTGAACCCGGCCGCCGGAGCGACGGCGGTGCAGGGGAACGCGGCCGCGCGGGTCGGCGCGTCGGGCGACGACGTCCAGAACGTGCTGTCGTTCCTGGCCGACGGGTTCGGCCAGCAGACGCAGATCTCCGCCGGCGGCCTGGCGATCGACGTCGCCCTCCGGTGGCTCGAGTCGCGCGGGATCGCCCGGAACCTCTCGGGGCCGTCGATCACCGTGCTGTCGGGCGAGCGGGCGCTCTTCCAGGTCGGGGGCGAGGTCCCGATCCCCGAGAGCTTCTCCCCCGCGTTCGGGACCCCGGGCGCCGGCGCCGGCGTGACCCCCGGCGTCTTCAGCTCGGTCCGGTTCCGCCCGTTCGGCGTCCAGCTCGGCGTGCGTCCACTGGTCGGCGAGGGGGACTTCGTCACGGTCGACCTCGTCACGCAGGTCGCGCGACCCGACGCGGAACTCACCACCGTGATCCGCGAGACGACGGGGGCCGACACCCTGTCGACGGCCTTCGAGACGCGGTCGCTCCAGACGAGCGCCCGGCTCGCCGACGGCGAGTCGCTGGTGCTGGGCGGCCTGATCCAGCGGCGCCACTCCGACGACACGTCGTTCGCTCCGTGGTTCGAGTCGATCCCCGTGCTCGGCTGGATGTTCAAGCGGTACTCGATCGAGGACGAGGACTCGGAGGTCGTCGTCGTGGTCCACCCCACGGTCGTCCGCGACCCGATCCCCGGCGTCGACCTCTGGACGTTCCCGGAGACCGGGGCGCTCGACTTCACGATCGGCCCCGCGACGCGGGCGGCCCCGAGATCGGAGGATTCTCCGTGAACTTCGGCTCCCGAGCGGCATTCCCTGGATGGGGGCGCGCGAGTGCTCTCCCCCCCGACGAACCCCCGCCGCGCCCTCGCAACGGCCGCGGCGGACGAAACGAGACCCCCAGTTCCCATCGAGAGAAGGATCCGACCATGAAGTTCCTCCAGAAGCGCCGCGGTGCGGCCCTCGTCGAGTACGGCCTCCTCATCGCCGGCGTGGCGCTGATCGCGGCGGCCGCCGTGTCGATCTTCGGCCACAAGACCTCGGACATGATGTCCGCGGTCGCGGCGGTCCTCCCCGGCGCGCACGACGACGACGCCGGCCCGATCGTCTCGGGCAAGATCATCGACACCACGAAGGACGCCGACGGCAACATCATCCTCGACGTCCAGTCCGCGGCCGACGGGACCAACACCCTCGGCGACAACACCGGCCTGACCACGCCGGACCTCGGCGAGACGCTCGTCGTGGAAGCGGGCGAGGAGTAACGCCTTCCGCCGCCGAGGAGGAGCCCGCACCCCGTCGAGGGGTGCGACCGCCATGGCGCTCCGGTCGGATCGATCCGACCGGAGCGCTCCTCCGCGTCCAGCGGGAGACGAGGAACGTATGACGGCCGCGCGCCCGACGACGGGACGAAGAGGCGACCGCGGCGCGGCGTTGATCGAGTTCGCGCTCGTGTCGCTCGTGCTGTACCTGCTGATCGGCGCGGTGATCGAACTCGGGCGGGTCGTCTTCGCGGCTCAGCTCGGACAGAGCGCGGCGCGGACCGCGGCGCGCGAGCTCGCGCTGACGCCGCTGCCGGCCGACCTGACCCTGGCCGAGGCGCTCGCCGATCCGGTCGTCCGCGCGACGGTCTACGACGAGGACCTGCTCGTCCTCGATCTCGCGGCGCTCCCCGAGGGCGTCCCCCTGGCGGACGTGGCGAGCCTCCTCCCGCCGGTCAATCGCGTCCTCCTCCCGCTGATGATCTCGGATCGCGTCGGCGGCATCGATGTGCTCCGCTTCCCCGGGGCGTTGGTGTCGTCCGAGCTCGGCGGGCCCGTGTCGCCGCTCAACCCGACCGGGCTCACGGTGCGCGTGCCGCGCGTCCTCGAACGGGACGGGAACGGCGTCGAGACGATCGACTTCGTCCGGGTGATCGAGGAGGTCCTCGCCGATCCGGACGACCCGCTCTCCGGTCCGTTCAGCGTGGCGTCGAGCCTGATCGACGACGGCGATCCGACCAACGACGCGCTCGTCGGCGTCGCGGCGGTGCGCGTGAACATCCCGGTGCAGGCCGCCGCGCTCGGCGCGTACCGGACCGGGGCGGATCCGTTCGCGCCGAACCTCGACCGGCCCGTCCTCGCGGACGACGACGGGGTGGTCGTGGTCGGCGACGCGCCGGCCGGACTGTTCGCCGGCGAGAACCTCACCTACTCCGGTCGGTACGGCCTGGGGCGCCAGTTCGCGCTCGGCCAGGAGATCCGGCCGTTCCGCAAGCTCGTCCGGGCCCAGGCCGTGTTCCGTCGCGAACGATTCGCCGAGCAGGCCGCTCCCTGACCCGAGACCCCGAGACCACGGGATCGAACCGCCCGAACGATCCCCGCGAGGCAAATCGACATGCCGGCCATCACCCACTCCCGATCCCCGACCCGGTCCCGCGGCGCGTCGATCGCGTCGATCGCGCTGTTGATCGTGGCCGTCGGCGTCGTCGTCCACCTCGTCCGCGGCGGGGAGATCCCGCTGCCGTTCACGGACCGGACGCTCGCCCTCGCGCGCGCCGAGGCGGTCGCCGCCGCGAAGCGCGACCTGAGCGGAACCCTGGCGGTGCCGATCTCGGGCCGGACGATCTCGGCGTACGACAAGGTCGTCCGGGAGGACCTGATCCATCCCGGCACCGGGACGATCGCCACGTACCCGATGCGGAAGGACGCGATCCCGGAGAACGTCCTGACCGACATGAAGGACGTCCTCGGCCGCGTGCTGGCGAAGGACAAGCCGGCCGGATACGTCTTCACCGAGTCGGACTTCCTGGAGAAGGGGACGCGCCCCGGGGTCACGGCCGGGATCCCCGCCGGCAAGCGCGCCTTCCGCCTCGACGTCTCCCGCATCAACGGGCTGTTCGGGCTGGCGCGCGGCGACCGGTTCGACCTCGTGTCGACGCAGCCGATCGACGGCAAGCCGGCGGAGACGCAGCTGAAGCGGTTCGGCGGCGCGTACGGTCCGGCGCTGGCGCTCGACGCGAGCTTCCGGAACCTGACGAAGCGCGCGACGGTCGACGTGCTGGTGCAGAACGGCGTGGTCGTCGAGCCCGTGGACATCCGCGCCGAGCCGGTCCGCTCGACCTCGCTCACCCGGGGGACGGTTACGCGCACCCGGTCGGTGCAGGAGATCGTCATCGCGATCGATCCGTCGGAGATCGCCCCGCTCACCGAGGCGCTCGCCCTCGACGCCGAGGTGACGGCGTGGGCCCGCTCCGGCCGCCCCGACGACCCGGCGGACAGCGTGACGCCGTCGCTCGAGCCGACGTCGCCGTTCGACGGGCCGGCGGGGGCGGGCATGAAGCTGGTCGAGACGATCGGCGGGTCCGCGCGGCAGATCGTGCCGGTGCCGGTCGAGGGATCGGAGCGGCGCGGATGATCCGGACCCGCGACGCCCGGAGCCGGGGAGTCGTGCTCGTCGAGTCGGTGTTGCTCGTGTTCGGGATCCTCGCGATCGCCGCCCTCACGATCGACCTGGGGCTCGCGTTCGTCGTGCAGTCGCAGATGCAGTGCGCGGCCGACGCCGCGGCGCTGGAGGGGGTCCGTTGGAGCGACGAGGTCGACGACGCGACCCGGCGCGCGCGCGCCGCCGCGCTGATCGGCGTGGCGTTCGACGACGACCTCTCCCCCGACCCGAGCGACCCCGACCCGTACGGACTCGGCGCCGGCCCGATCCTCGGGCTGACCGGGGGGGCGGCGCCGTCGTACGGAGGCCAGCAGTTCGATCTCTCCGGTCCGACGGTCTACAAGCCGAACGCGGAGGGGGTCCCGATCGAGCCGAACCTCGAGAACCTGAACCACGGGGACCTCGTGGCCGGACTGCTCGACGACGACCCGCTCCTCTCGCACGAGGAGGCGTCCGACTACTCGCGGGAGGACTTCGCGCCCGATCCCGCCGGGACCGCGTTCCTGGTGAGAATGCGGCGCTCCCACGATCCGCTCCTCCTCGATCGCCAGCCGGGCGTCAGCTCGTCCGGGCCGGCGCTCCCGCTCCTGTTCGGGCTCGGGGCGCTGGTCGGGGCCGCCGAGGGAGCCGCATACGACCCGCGTCGCGACGGGTTCACCGTCCGCGCCACCAGCGTCGCCGATCGCCGGCGGGCGCTCAGGATCGCGGTGCCGGCGGCCGTGAGCCCGGAGATCCGCGCCCGGCTCGGCGTCCTCCCGCTCGTTCCGATCGTGATCCGGGCCGCGGCCTGGGAGTCGCTCGCGGTCGGGACGGAGGTACTGCTCGACGAGGCCGGGTTCGCGTTCGGGGAGGAGCTCCTCCCGGACGAGGACCCGGGCGATCGCCTCGACTTCGTCGGGGAGGCGGTCGAGGAGCGGGCGGCGTCCGTTGTCGGGATCGGCGGGGGCGACGCGATCGTCCCCGTGGTCGCCGACCTCGAGGCCGACGGCGCGACGCGGGTGATCGGCTTCGGCGTCGCGACGATCCCCGCCGTCGCCGCCGGAGAGGCGCTCGTCGAGCTCCCGATCACGCGCCGGGCCGGGCGGCTGCTCCGCTCCGGCGCCGACGCCAAGGACGCCGCGGCGCTGCGCGCGCTGGCCGGCTCGGAGGACCTGTGGGCGGCGCACGCGTCCATGTCCGGACCGGTGCTCGCGCCGGTGCTGTTCCGCTGAGGAGATCGCGTGGAACGAAGCTGCACGCTGCTGATCCACGGTGACGACCGTCGCCTGAAGGACGAGATCGACGCCGCGCTGGCGACGATCGCGAAGATCGACGCCGTGACCCGCTTCGTCGACGACGAGCGGCTCGCCCTCGAGCAGGCGCGGACGCGCCGTCCGGACGTCATCCTGGTCGAGACCCGCGACGTCGCGCAGCTGAGGCGCTTCGCGGAGGTGACCGAGGGGACCCGACCGGAGCCGGCGCTCGTCGTCGTCTGCCGGGGCGGGGAGGCGATCGGCCGCGACGACTTCTTCATCCAGGCGACCCGCGCCCGGGTCCGGGACTTCCTGACCCGGCCGATCTCGTCGAACGAGCTCGTCGCCGTGCTCGACCGTCAGCTCCCGCACGATTCCGGCCGCGCGCGGAGCGACAAGGGGGGCCGCGTCCTCTCGTTCGTCGGCAACAAGGGCGGGGTCGGGAAGTCGACGCTCGCGGTGAACACGGCCGTGGCGCTCGGGCAGCGCCACCCCGACGACGTGCTCCTGGTCGACGCGTCCCTGCAGATGGGCGTCGGCGCCTCGATGCTCGACCTCGAGCCGGAGACGACCCTCGTCGACGCGGCGGACGCCGACGACCGGCTCGACGGCGCGCTCCTCCGGCGGCTCGCCGTGCCGCACGCGTCGGGGATCCGGCTGCTCGCCGCGCCGCGCGACGCGGTGGAGGCGGCGCGGGTCGACGACGCCGTCGTGTCGCGGGTCCTGTCGCTGGCCCGGCGGGAGTTCCGGTTCGTCGTGGTCGACACGTTCCCGCTCCTCGACGGCGTCGCGATGGCGATCATCGACCTCTCCGACGCGGTGTTCGTCGTCTGCTCCAGCGCGCTCCCGAACGTCGTCGGCGCGCAGAGCCTGCTGCAGGTGCTGGAGCGGGTCGGCGTCCCGCGGTCGCGGCAGAAGGTGCTCCTGAACGAGACCCACCCGTCGTACGCCGGACGGCTCTCGCCCCGGGACGTCGCCGATCAGCTCGGCCGGGACATCGAGGCGGTCTTCCCGTTCGATCGCCGGATCCTCACCGCGTTCAACACGGGCGAACCGCTGGCTTGGAGGGGCCGGCGGGTGTTCGGGTTCGCGAAGGCGATCCATCGCTTCGTCTCCGACCTCGATTCGCTCGAGCCGGCGTCGAACCTGGAGGAGGCCGCGCCATGACCGGGCCGGACCCCGTGCCGCCGTCCGAGGGGCGGCCGACGTCGGACGCGGACGACGAACTCCGGGCGCGGGCTCTCTTCCGGCGGTCGGCGTCGGGGGACGTCCGGTCGCGCCTGTCGGAGAGCCGCGTGCCGTCGGAGAGCCTCCCGGCGCCATCGCCGCGGCGACGGTCGGACGACTCGTCGGTGAAGGGCGACCTCCTCGCGCGTCTGCTCGACGAGATCAGCGACGACGAGTTCGGGCGGTTGTCCGAGGAGGACGTCGCGCGCCACGTCCGCGAGTTCGTCGCCCGGGTCCTCCGGGACGAGGAGCTGCCGCTGAACGCCGCGGAGCAGGAGCGGCTGGCCGAGGAGTTGACCGAGGAGGCGCTCGGCGTCGGGCCGCTCGCGCCGCTGCTCGCGGACCCGGCGATCACGGACATCCTCGTCAACGGCCCCGACCAGGTGTACGTCGAGCGGTTCGGCCGGCTCAAGCGGTCCCGGGTCCGGTTCCGCGACGCGGAACACGTCGAGCGCGTGATCCAGCGCATCGCGGGACGGGTCGGACGCCGGATCGACCAGGCGAACCCGATGGTCGACCTCCGGCTCCCCGACGGCAGCCGCGTCAACGCGACGCTCCCGCCGGCGAGCATCGACTACCCGACGCTGTCGATCCGGCGTTTCGGACGTTCGCGGCTGCGGCGGGAGGACCTCGTGCGGCTCGGCTCGCTCTCGGAGGCGATGGACGAGTTCCTCGCGGCGGCCGTGAGCGCGCGAAGGAACCTGCTCATCTCGGGCGGGACGGGCGCCGGCAAGTCGACCCTCCTCGCCGCGCTCGCCGAGGCGATCTCGCCGGACGAGCGGATCCTCACCATCGAGGACACGGCGGAGCTCCTGCTCGACCAGCCGCACGTCGTTCGGATGGAGACGCGGCCGCCGAACGTCGAGGGGGAGGGGCGGATCTCGGCGCGCGACCTGCTCGTCAACGCGCTCCGGATGCGTCCCACCCGGATCATCGTCGGCGAGGTGCGCGGCGGCGAGGCGCTCGACATGCTCCAGGCGATGAACACCGGTCACGACGGCGGACTCTCGACCGTCCACGCCAACTCGCCGCGCGACGCGATCTCCCGTCTCGAGACGATGGTGCTGATGGCCGGGGTCGACCTCCCGTCGCGGGCGATCCGCGAGCAGATCGTCGCCGCCATCGACCTGGTCGTCCACGTCGAGCGATCGGAGGACGGTCGTCGCCGGGTGTCGAGCGTCTCGGAGCTGACCGGGCTCGAGGGGACGACGCCCCTGATGCAGGAGATCTTCCGGTTCGAGCGGCACGGCACCCGGGACGGCGCGGTGGTCGGCTCGTACGTCGCGACCGGGATCCTCCCCCGGTTCGCCGAGGAGCTGCAGCGGCGGGGGAAGCCCCTGCCGCAGCGGCTGTTCCAGGACCGCGGGAGGCCGCGCGATGGGTGACGCGGTCGCGGTCCTCGCGGTCACGGTCCTCGTCGTCGCCGCCGTCATCTGGTCGCGCGCGACGTCCCGGCGCGCGCGCATCGTCCGTCGTCTCGAGGAGGCACGGACCGAGAGGGGGCTCCCCCCCGGGCCGGTCGCGGTCGGCCGGGAGAACGGAGGCCTCCTCGGGGGCGTCATCGCGCTCGCGGTCGCGCTCGCGGTGTTCCTCCTGCTGTGGGGGAGCGTCGGGGTGCAGCCGGTCCTCGCGTTCGCCCTCGCGGCGGTCGTCGGGATCGTGGCGCACGTGTTCGCCGACGTGCTCGGGTTGCGCGGTCTCGTCCGGACCGAGGAACAGCTCGCCGACGCCGTCGACCTGCTCGCCGCCTCGCTGCAGTCCGGACTCTCCGCGCTGGCCGCGCTGGAGGTGGCGGCGTCGCAGAGCCGCGCGCCGCTCCGGCCGGCGATGGAGAGCCTGACCGCCCGGCTCCGCCTCGGGGACGACCCGGCCGAGGTGTTCCAGGACTTCCGCCGCGCCGTCCCGCTGCAGTCCGCCCGGCTCCTGGCGTTCACGCTCGCCGTCCACTGGGAGGTCGGCGGCAGCATCGCGCCGGCGCTGCGGAACGTGGCGCGCGTGGTGCGGGACCGGATCGACGTGACGAGGCGGGTGCGCTCGCAGTCGGCCGAGGCGCAGCTCTCGGTGGTCGGGATCCTGCTGATCACCTACGCGGTGGCCGGGCTGATGTGGACCTCGAACCCCGAGGGGACCCGGGCGTTCTTCGAGTCGGGGACCGGCGCCCGCGTCGCGGCGATGGTCGTCGTGCTGCAGGCGGTCGGCCTCCTCTGGATGCGGCGGCTGACGAGGTCGTCGGCGTGAACGGGGTCGTCGTGATCCTCGGGGTCGGCGGGGCGGTCGCCGTCGTGGCCGGGATGCGGGCGTTGGTCCGCACCCGGGTCCGCGAGCGGCTCGCCGCGACGCGGCCGGGGGACGCGGGAGACGTCCGGGGTCCCGCGCCGACGACCCGGACCGAGGCCGCCACGGGGCTGCGCGGGTGGCTCCAGCGCGCCGGGTTCCGGTCCTCCCGCGCGGACGCCGCGTTCCTGGGGGTCCTCGCCGCGGCGGCGCTCCTCTCGATCCTCGGGTTCGCCGCGTTCGACCGGCTCGCCCTCCTCGCGCGAGCGAGGGAGTGGGCCGTCGACGCTCCGGGCGTCCTCGCGGCGCTCGGCGTGCCGCTGGTCGCGGCGGCGCCGTGGGTCGTCACGGTGCTCCTGCTCGCCGCGCCGTTCCTCGTCGTCCGGGCGCGTCGCGCCGCCCGCGTCGAGCGGATCGAGGAGGACCTTCCGGCCGTGCTGGAGCTGCTGGCGGCGATGGCGCGGGCGGGCCTCGGGTTCGCGGCGGGGACGGCGAGGCTGATCGAGTCGGAGTCGTCGGAGCGACCGCTGATCCACGAGCTGGGGCTCCTGCAGCGGGACGGGACGGCCGGGGTCGCGCGGGCGGAGGCGCTGCGGCGGATGGCGGCGAGGGTCGACGTCCCGGCGCTCTCGACGTTCTGCTCCGCGCTGATCCACGCCGAGAGCGCGGGGATCGGCCTCGCCGATCTCCTCCGACGCCAGGCCGAGGATCTCCGGAGCCGGCGTCGCGAGCAGGCGCTCCTGCGGGCGCAGTCGCTCCCCGTGAAGCTCGTCTTCCCGCTCGTCCTCTGTTTCCTGCCGGGGCTGTTCGTCTTCACGCTCGGTCCCGCGTTCGCCACCTTCTTCCAGCTCGCCGACAGCATCGCGCAGGGTCAACGATGAAGATCTCCTCGTCCGACGTCGCCCGGCCGCTCCTCCTCGCGGGGGTCGTCCTCCTGACGCTCCTCCCGGGCTGCGGCGGGCTCGCCCCGCACGCGCGCACCGACTCCCCGGTCGCCGACGAACGCCTCTCCGCCCTGCTCGCGTCCCACCGGGCCGTCGCGGCCCACGGGGCGGGAGTCGTGATCGAGGAGGAGGAGGTGATCGTCGACAGCGGGCGGATCCGGAACGAGATCGAGCGTCTGACGCTCGAGTTCCCCGATCACGTGCCGTCCCTGATGGCGAGCGCCCAGCTCGCCCACGACGCGGGCGAGACGACGAAGGCGGTGTCGTACCTCGACCGCGTGCGGAGGCTCGAGCCGGGCCACGCGGACGCGGTCGTGCTGCGGGCCCGGATCGCGCTCGAGGAGGGGAGCATCCCCCTGGCGCGACGCCTGGTCGAGGAGCAGATCGACCGCACGCCCGACCACTCGAGCCTGCGCGAGGTCGAGGCGGGCGTGCGGTTCCTCGCCGGCGAGCACGAGGCCGCGCTCCGTTCGCTCGACGTCGCCGAGTCGCTCGGCGCCCCGCGCGCCCGGGTCCTCTACCTCCGCGGCCTGATCGAGGCGGCGCGCCGACTCCCGGTCGCCGCGGCGCTCCTCGATCAGGCCGCGGAGGTAGAGGACCCGGGCGCGCGGGGCGCCGAGCGACTCGGCGACGTCGAGCGA